>JBMOPR010000069.1:0-4058 GCA_049323075.1 Pseudomonadota bacterium | reverse complement strand
TGTCCGGGTTGTTGTTGTAGGTGAACTCGTCAATCCGGTCCTGATTGAAAATGATCGGATCGCGAATGCGCTGATCGAACAGCGACAGCGTCAGATAGCCGTTTTCCAGCAGGCGGTGACCCAGCTCGATTTCATGTGCCACGGTTCGTTCCGGACTGATGTATTCGGTCGAGGTACCGTAATTGATGGTCTCGATATTGGGTTCGCGAAAGGCTTCTCCGTACAGCCACTTGAAATGCCAGTTGTCACTGGCGCGGGTGAGCCCCGCCCGTGGCGTGACCGCATTGCCCGCGTACTGGTGGTGGCTGGCCCGTGCTCCCAGGATCAGTACGTAATCGCCCAGTTGCAGGTTCCAGTCCCCGTAAACCGAGCTGCGCTCGTAATCCTGATCGCTCGAATTGCCAAAGTAGAGTTCAGTGGGCTGCGGGAAAAAAGGTCCGCTGACGCTATTGGTTTGGGCGGTTTCCAGCAGATATTCGAAACCTGCACTCAGCAGGTTGTGAGCGTCGTAGTTCCATTTCAGGTCCAGTCCGCCGCCCATGCTTTGGGAGGTCATGTCAAATACGGTGGGCTCCTCGGGAGCGCGCACCCGCAGGTTGTCATGCCGGTAGGCAAGGCGCGGGCTGAGGGTCAGCGTTGCGCCCGGTTTCCAATCGTGGGAATAACTCAGCAACGAGCGGTTCAACACCACCATGCCCTGGGGCTCCGCCGTGCCAAAGCCCTGGATGGCGTTGATATCAAACTGTTCGTGATACAGCTGCAGGTGATCGCGGCGGCCCAGATCGGCGGTGAGTGCCAGAGTGCTGCCATCCGTGTCTGCGTCGGCGGTGATCACTTCGTGGCCCAGGTTGTCGACCCAGGTTTCATTGCCCCACACGCCGCGGTTGGCGCTGATATTCAGCGCGCCCTGCATCTCGCCACTGGCAAAGCGCTGGCTTAATCCCAGCATCTGGGTAGGCTCACCGGACTGCCCGATCGCCGTGTAATCCAGCTGGCCGTCGTTCCCGCCGGTGGGCTGACGGGTGAAGATGCGAATGACCGCCAGCTGCGCGCTGCCGCCATACTGGGTACTGCCGGGCCCGCGCAACACTTCCACCCGGTCCAGCTGACCCACGGGGATATAGGGCAGGGGCGACCAGCTGCCATAGAGCAGCTCGTTCAGCGGCATGTCGTTCAGCAGTACCAGAATCTTGCCTTCCAGCGTCCAGCTGCCGCGCATCATCAGGCCGATCGAGTTGCGTCCGTCGATGCCGAGGCTGGTGCCGGGAATGCGCTGCACCACATCCAGCAGGGTTCTGGCACCCATTGCCACCATGTCATCCGCCGAGAACACGGTGATCACGCCCGGCTGTTCACGCCAGGTACTGGGGCGTCTGCTGGCGGTATCGACCTCCACCTGCATCAGGTCTTCCAGCGACATGTCAAACATGCTCTGCTGCTGGCGGTCGTGTCCGGCCTGGCCTGGCTCTGCCAAGAGCAAAATGAGTGCGCCCACTGCATAAGGCAACAGGAAGAATGAGTGCCTGAAGAGTGGCGTGGTCATAACACCAGATCCTCGACGAAAAGGAATGGTCACACCGGATATACATTGGAAACGGTCTGCACGAGCCAGAGTAAAAACTGTCGTACAACGGTCCTGAGGAAGGATTCAACGAACGACTCTGATAACCTTAAAGACTAGCTGGTTTTTCGCGCGCCGCTATTGAATTGCGTTGCCGCAGGAAGTTGGATTCAGCGGCGAACTGCGGGGAAAAATATTCCTGAAGTGTTGCACCCCAACTTGCGTACGCAGTGAAGTCTGGAATGGCTTCAGTTTTCGATCAGCATCGAAATCGCCGCCAGGGCTTCCGGGTCCTGTTCCTTGATCTTGTTGGCGATGCGGTGCTGGAAGAAATACTTGAATTCCTTCTTTTCCTGGGCCGGATACAGGCAGGGATCGCCGGGCAGTACCGGGGTGGATTTCACCTTTTCCTCATCCACCAGCATGGCGTGCACGGTGCCGTCCGCCAGCAGGCGCCAGCTCAGCACTTCGATCAGGATGAACGAGCGGAAACCGTTGTCGGTCAGCACCGCGTGGGTGCCGATGGAATCCGGAATTTCCTGCACGGTCTGGCCTTCCTTCACGTGATCCAGATGGTAGTACTCTTCCGCCAGTTCCAGTTCCATGATCTTGTGGCGCGGCGCGGTGTAGAAAATCTCGTTGGTGCCCGGGTCGCGGTAACCTTCCCAGTGGCCGTTGAGGGGATCGTTGATTTCAGTGCAGGGGACGATCTGGTTGAGCCAGGGCACCATGCCCACCACTTCGCCGGATTCCCGCAGCGCCCAGCAGACGACTTTCAGCGAGTAGAGGCGGTCGGGGGAGGTGTCGTTGGTGTAGAGCATTTCCAGTCCATCCAGCTCGGGGGCGAGCCGGACGACGCGGTCCACCACTTCGTCGATGGGGCGTCTGGTGAAGAGGTCGATCACATTGCTGCGATCAGTGGACGTCTGCGTTTTCATGCGACTACCCTCGCGGTCCGGGCCGGACATCCCGTGAATCCTGGTGATGTGCAGCACCGGTCATCATGGACTTACTGACTCAAGATTAATCTAAGTATAGTCGGCCCGAAAATGCCAATTGGCACTAAGGTGGGCGGTCAAAAGGCCGGTTCGGGGCGGTCATTGGCGGGGAACGGTGACGGTAAACCGGCGAAGGAAGTTAGGTTTGTGCCAGCGCCCGCAGCCGCAGGCGCACCCGGATATTGAGCAGGATCGCGGCCGCCGTCAGGCCCGCCACCAGTCCCACCCAGAAGCCCTGCGCCCCCAGCGGCACCGGCAGCAGCCAGTCGGTCATGCCCAGGGCATAGCCAATGGGCAGGCCCAGCAGCCAGTAGGCCACCACCGTCAGCAGCATGGGCACGGTGGTGTCGTGCAGGCCCCGCAGCACGCCGTTGGCACCCACCTGCAGGCCGTCGGACAGCTGGAACACCGCCGCGAACACCAGCAGCGAGGTGGCCAGGGCGATCACGTCGGCGTCGTCGGTGTAGATGCCGGCAATCTGTTCGCGAAATACCACCATCAGGGTGCTGTTCACCAGCGCCAGCAGGATGATCAGCGCCATGCCGCCGCGCAGCGCATGGTGGACGCCGGGCAGGTTGCCCCGGCCCAGGTTGAAGCCCACCCGCACGGTGAGCGCCAGGGACAGGCTGAGCGGAATCATGAACACCATGGATGCCACGTTGAGGGCGATCTGGTGCCCGGCCACCATCTGGGTGCCGATGGAGGCGATGAACAGCGCGATGACGCAGAACAGGCTGACTTCGATGAAGATCGCCAACCCAATGGGCAGCCCCAGTTTCACCAGCGGCAGCAGCAGGGTGGGTTGCGGCCCGGCAAACTGGCGGAACCAGCCGGTGGCGCGGTAGTTGGCGGACAGCAGGCAGTGCACCAGCATGATGGCCAGCATCAGCCACATCACGAACCCGGTGGCCCAGCCGCAGCCGACGCCGCCCATGGCCGGCAGGCCGAGCTTGCCGTACATCAGCACATAGTTGGCGGGGATGTTGGCGCACAGGCCGATCAGGCTGACCGCCATGACCGGGCGGGTGAAGGACATGCCTTCGGTCAGACAGCGCAGGGCCAGGAACAGGGTGATGGCCGGCATGCCCCAGGATACTCCCTCCAGATAGCCGACGATGGCGGGGCGCAGTTCCGGCTGCACGTCCATGACCGCCAGTACCGGTTCCACCGAGCGCAACAGCAGGAAGCCGAACAGCCCCAGCGGGATGGCCACCCAGACGCCCTGTTGCACCACAATGCCCACCGCTGTTTCGTTGCCGGCGCCGTGGTGGCGGGCCACGAAGGGGGTGACGCCCTGCATCACGCCCACGATGAACAGGAACACCGGCACCCAGATGGAGGAGCCCACGGCCACTGCCGCCAGTGCCTGCGGGCCCAGTTGCCCGGCCATGATGGTGTCGACGAAGCCGTTGGCGGTCTGGGCGAACTGCGCCACCACGATGGGCAGGGCCAGACGGATCAGGGTCTTGAATTCCGTCAGCAGGGCGTGGTGGTGGGTG
>JBMOPR010000068.1:0-4064 GCA_049323075.1 Pseudomonadota bacterium | reverse complement strand
GCAAACCGTTCAAACTCACTCCCATGAACCAGCGCCGCCTGCAGCGCTTCAAGGCCAACCGGCGCGGCTGGTATTCCCTGTGGATCTTTACTGCCCTGTTTATCGTCAGCCTGGGCGCGGAACTGATCGCCAACGACAAACCGCTGCTGATCAAATTTGACGATCAGTATTATTTTCCCGTGCTGTTCACCTACGCTGAACAGGAGTTTGGCGGCGAACTGCCGACAGAGGCCGATTACCGCGACGAATACGTACTTGAGCTGATCCAGGAAAAGGGCTGGATCATGTACCCGCCCGTGCGCTTCAGTTACAACACCATCAATTACGATCTGCCGTCGCCGGCACCGTCAGCGCCGGACAGCGTCAATTACCTGGGCACTGACGATCAGGGCCGTGATGTGGTGGCGCGGGTGATTTACGGTTTTCGTATTTCTGTTCTGTTTGGCCTCACGCTCACCATCATCAGCTCCATCGTCGGTGTAATCGCCGGTGCACTACAGGGTTATTACGGCGGCTGGACCGATCTGGCCGGACAGCGCTTCATCGAAATCTGGAGCTCCCTGCCCACCCTGTTTCTGCTCATCATCCTGTCCAGCATCATCCGGCCCAATTTCTGGTGGCTGCTGGGCATCATGCTGTTATTCAGCTGGATGGCGCTGGTGCCCGTAGTGCGAGCGGAATTCCTGCGCGGCCGCAATCTGGATTATGTGAAAGCGGCGAAAGCCATGGGACTCCAGGATTCGGCCATCATGTTCAAACACATTCTGCCTAACGCGATGGTGGCCACCATCACCTACATGCCGTTCATTCTCACTGGTGCCATTACCACGCTGACGTCGCTGGATTTCCTCAGCTTTGGCCTGCCGCCCGGATCGCCATCACTGGGGGAACTGGTGTCCCAGGGCAAATCGAATCTGCAGGCGCCCTGGCTGGCCATCACCGCGTTTGCCGTGCTCGCCCTGATGCTGACATTGCTGGTCTTTATCGGCGAAGCCTTCCGCGACGCGTTCGATCCGCGCAATCAATAGCAGGCAACCATTTCAATGAGCGATTCAATGACCGATACCAACGCATTGATCACTGCACCGAGCACCCCGCAGCAAACCGGTGAGAGCGTACTGCGCATCGACAACCTGTCTGTCTCTTTCCAGCAGGGCAGCCAGCGCAACCAGGCCGTTCGCAATGTTTCCCTGGAACTGAAGAAAGGCGAAACCTTTGCTTTGGTGGGAGAAAGCGGCTCCGGCAAATCTGTCACTGCTATGGCCATACTGAAACTGCTGCCGCGCACTGTCACCCACTACGACACCGGCACCGTCCTGTTTGAAGGCAGAAACCTGCTGGCGGCCAGTGAACCGGAGCTGCGCAGAATCCGTGGCAACCGCATCGGCATGATATTTCAGGAACCGCTGACGGCGCTGAACCCCCTGCACACCGTTGAAAAGCAGATCGGCGAAGTGCTGCGGATTCACAAGGGGCTCGATGGCCAGCAGGCGCGCAAGCGAATCCTGGAATTGCTGACACTGGTCGGCATCCCGCAACCGGAAACCCGGCTCGGCACCTATCCCCACCAGCTCTCCGGCGGCCAGCGGCAACGGGTCATGATTGCCATGGCGCTGGCCAACGATCCTGACATCCTGATAGCCGATGAACCCACCACAGCCCTGGACGTGACTATTCAGAAACAGGTGCTCAACCTGCTGCAGGATCTGCAGAGCAAGCTGGGCATGACTATCCTGATCATCACCCATGATCTGGGCATCGTGCGCCGATTCGCCCACCGGGTCGCCGTAATGACCAAGGGCGAAATCGTCGAAACCAACACCACCGACGCCCTGTTCCGGCAACCCACCCATCCCTACACACAAATGCTGCTGGCGGCAGAACCGAAAGGCCTGCCCGTCACGGTAGACCCAGCCAATCCCACCATCATGCAGGTGCAATCGCTGCGCGTCTGGTTTCCGGTGCGACGTGGCGTGTTCAAACAGGTTGTGGGACATATCAAAGCCGTGGATGACATCAGCTTCGCATTGCAAAAGGGCAGCACACTGGGGGTTGTGGGCGAGAGCGGATCAGGCAAGACCACGCTGGTGCAGGCGCTGCTGAAACTCACCGACTCTACCGGCAGCGTGAATTTCGAGAACACCGACCTGATTCCCCTCAACAGCCGCCAGATTCGGCCGTTACGCCGGCGCATGCAGATCGTGTTTCAGGACCCCTTCTCCAGCCTGAGCCCGCGCATGAGCGTTGGCGAGATCGTCCGCGAAGGCCTCGACATTCACCACATCGGTGTTGCGGCGGAGCGGGAACAGCGCGTCATCGATGCCCTGAATGAAGTGGGCCTGGATCCGGCCATGCGGCACCGCTTCCCCCACGAATTTTCCGGTGGCCAGCGCCAGCGCATCGCCATCGCCCGGGCGCTGGTAATGGAACCGGCACTGATCGTGCTGGATGAACCGACATCCGCCCTGGATCGCAGCATTCAGGCACAGGTCATCGACCTTCTGCGACACCTCCAGCGGAAACACGGATTTTCCTATATTTTCATCAGCCACGACCTGAAGGTGGTGAAAGCGCTGGCCCATCAGGTCATCGTTCTCAAGAACGGCAAGGTGGTGGAACAGGGCACGTCTGAGCAGGTTTTCCTCTCGCCCCAGAACAGCTATACGAAGGAACTGTTAAGCTCCGCCTTCAATCTGTAACGCTGTCTGCTTCAGACAACAAAAAAGGCCCAGGCTTTTACGCCCGGACCTTTCCCTTGCAACCCTGATCGGTGCGGCTACTAATGCTGCACGATCTCGGCACCCTGTTTCAGAATACCCATGTAGTTTTCGAACTCCACCTGACCGAAGCGCGCGGCTCCTGCCAGACTGTTCTGCACGATTTCGTCTTCCGAAAACTTGAACTCGCCATCCTTCACGCGGGTCAGAACCAGAATGTCCTGATCGCCATTGGGCTGACCCGCCTTGTCCACCACCCGGCCACCTTCTGGCGGACGCGGCATTTCAAACAGCTTCGTTACCACAGGACGCGGCACTTCAGCATTCTGGCGATTGACGTCCGCCGCATTGCTCCAGACCAGCCCGAACGCATCACCGAGCGCTTCCAGGGACTCACCTTTCTGCAAGCGCGCTACAATTTCGTCTGCCGTAGCAGCAGCCTTGTCCCGGGCTTTCTGCTGCTTCAGGGTGGCAACCACCTGATCCTTCACCTCCTCCAGGGTCTGGTCACGGGCCGGCTCATGCTTGCCGATCCGCAGGACCAGAACGCTGCCATCAGCCAGCTCGATTGCCTCGCTGTTGGCGCCGTCCTTCAGCACCGCATCCGAAAAGGCGGCCTCTATCACCTTTTTGTCCGCCGCAATACCACTGCCGCCCTGCCGGGTGAACAGAGGCGTTTCCTCCACCTTCTTGCCGAATTGTTCGCTGATGGTCGCCAGATCGCCTGACTCATAGGCCAACCGGTTGAGTTCGTCGATGGCCTCATTCAGTTTTTCAGCCGCCTTTGACTGCACCAGTTGCTGCTTCAGCTCTTCTTTCTTCGCATCCAGACTGGCGATTGCCGGCTTCTCGACACCGGTCAACTTGATCAGGTGGAAGCCGAACTCGGAGCGCACGATATCCGACACCTTGCCTTCCTGCAGCTCAAACAACGCTTTTTCAAAGGCCGCGTCATACACCCCGCGCGCAGCGAAATCCAGATCACCACCCTGCTCCGCCGAAGCGGCATCATCGGAATACGCCTTGGCTACGGCAGCAAAGTCCTCGCCGGCCTCCAGCTTGGCCCGGGCTTCGGTAATGCGTGCCTTGGCCTCTTCTTCATCGCGGTCGTCGTTCACTTCCACCAGTATGTGGGAAGAGCGGCGGCGTTCCTGCTCACCACTGGTAGCAACATAATGTTCATATTCCGCGGTCAGGTCTTCTTCGGTCACCTGAACGTCGCGGGAAAAGTCTTCCGGCTTGAACTGGACATACTGGATCGAGGCTTTTTCCTGGGTCCGGTACTGCTGCCGGTTGCTGTCAAAATAGCTGTTTACATCGGCGTCGGTGACATCAATCTGTCCCTGG
>JBMOPR010000067.1:0-4067 GCA_049323075.1 Pseudomonadota bacterium | reverse complement strand
AAGAGAATGCGGTGAGTGGCATGTTCCGGCGGGTGGGGCTTGGCCAGGCTACTGGCACCGGCTTCCCGGGCGAGAGCGTGGGCATGCTGCCGGTGCGGCAACGCTGGCGCCCGTTCGAGATTGCGACGCTGTCCTATGGTTACGGTCTGTCGGTAACAGCAGTGCAACTGGCCCAGGCGTATGCCGTGCTGGGGGCCGGTGGCATCAAGCGGCCGGTGTCGCTGCTGAAAGTGGAAGGTGAGGTGCCGGGCGAGCGCGTGCTGGATGAAAAATACGCCCGAGAAGTGATGGCCATGATGGAACAGGTGACCAGCGATCAGGGCACGGCGAAAAAAGCCAATGTGCCGGGTTATCGCGTGGCGGGCAAGACCGGCACCGTGCACAAGGTATCGGCGAACGGATATGAGGCGCATCAGTATCTGGGCCTGTTCGCCGGCGTGGCGCCAGCGGATAACCCGAGGATCGCCATGGTCGTGGTGATCGATGATCCCAAGGGCGATGCCTATTACGGTGGTCTGGTCGCGGCGCCGGTGTTTTCGCGCATCATGTCGGGTCTGCTGCGGGTGAAGAATATTCCGCCGACCAAGACGGTGGAAAATTTTGTCGATGCGGCAAAAAAGGATTCGTCTGACACATGACGATCAATTCCGGAATCGGACGCACGCTGGAAGAATTCGTGCCGGATTCCCTGCACAGCAATGCACAACACAACAGTGAGTGGAGCGAAACGCGCGTGAGCGGTCTTGCGGTCGACAGTCGGAAAGTCAGGGCAGGGGATTGCTTCATTGCCTATCCCGGCCATGTTTCCGATGGCCGTCAATTTATTGCTGCTGCGGTGGAGAAAGGAGCCAGCGCAGTACTGGCGGAAGCGGAGGGATTGCAGGTGCCGCCGGGTGTGACTGTGCCCGTGCTACCGGTGCCCGGATTGCAGCAGCAGCTGGGTGCGATTGCTTCAAGGTTTTATGGTGATCCGTCGCAACATGTGCAGCTGGTGGCGGTGACGGGCACCAATGGCAAGACCACTGTCACGCAATTGATTGCACAGGCGCTGCAGCAGCTGAAGATCACCAGCGGGGTGATGGGCACGCTGGGTAATGGTCTTGCAGGGCAGTTGGCGCCGACACAGAACACCACGCCAGACATTATCGACATCAACCGCCTGTTGCATGAAATGCAGCAGCAGAATGCACAGGTGGTGGCAATGGAAGCCTCTTCGCACGGTCTGGTACAGGGTCGGCTGGACGGGTTGACGCTGCACACCGGCATCATCACCAATCTGAGTCGCGATCATCTGGACTATCACGGTTCCATGGAAGCCTATCGGGATGCGAAGGCGCTGCTGGCCAGGAATCATTCGCTCAAATCGCTGATTCTGAATGCAGATGATGCCCAGGTGATGGGTATGGCCGTCCACGCACAGCCCGGTGTCAGCGTGATGACGTTCTCGCTGAGGGACAGCAGCGGCGCGACCGTGGTTGCGCGCAATCTGCAATTTCATTCGCGCGGTATGCGTCTGCAGGTACAGCTGGACGCCGCGGTGGCAGAGCTGGAAAGCGCGCTGGTGGGTGAGTTCAATGCCTCCAATCTGCTGGCGGCGCTGGCGGGATTGTTGTCACTGGGTATTGCGCTGCCGGATGCCTGCAAGGCTCTGGGCCAGGTGCAACCGGTTCCGGGCCGGGTGGAAATGGTGAATCCGCAGAAATCTGCGCAGGAGCCTGCGGTAGTGGTGGATTTCGCTCACACGCCCGATGCGCTGGAGAAGGTGATTTTTTCCCTGCGCAGGCATTGCAGCGGCAAGCTGTGGTGTGTATTCGGCTGTGGCGGTGATCGCGATGCGGGCAAGCGTCCGCTGATGGGCGCTGTGGTGGCGCGCGATGCCGACGAAATGATTGTCACGGCCGACAATCCGCGCAGCGAGAAGCTCAGGAACATCATTGGCCATATTGTGAAAGGGATTCCGCCACAATGTGCATACAACATTATCGAGGACCGCGCGCAGGCAGTGGAGTTTGCGGTGCTCAACGCCGCGGGCGATGACCTGATCCTGCTGGCAGGTAAAGGTCACGAGGATTATCAGGACGTGCAGGGCGTGAAATATCCCTATAGCGACCTGGACGTGGCACGGCAGGCGCTGCAGAAGCGCAGTCAGGTGAAATCATGAAACTGAGCCAGCTGGCAGCCAGCATCAACGGACAACTGATCGGCAGCGACGGGGAATTTTCCAGTGTCTCCACCGACACGCGCACGCTGCAGCAGGGCGATCTGTTCGTGGCGTTGCAGGGGCCGAATTTTGATGGCCACACCTATTTGCCGCAGGCCTTTGCCAAAGGTGCGGTGGCGGCACTGGTGAGCAAGCCCTGTGATGTGCCGCAGCCGCAGATTCTGGTGGCGGACACTCTGCGTGGCCTGGGTGATACAGGCCGGGTGTGGGCGCAGCAGTTTGCGGTGAAGAAAATTGCGATTACCGGCAGCAGTGGCAAGACCACCCTGAAGGAAATGGTGGCGGCGATTCTGGCGGAAGTGGCTGAAACCCTGTCCACCAAAGGCAACCTGAACAATGACATTGGCGTGCCGTTGACCTTGAGCCGGCTCAATGCGCAGCACCGTTTTGCCGTAGTCGAATGTGGTGCCAATCACGTGGGCGAAATTGCCTACACCGTGAATCTGGTGCAGCCGGATGTGGCGGTGGTGAACAATGTGGCACCTGCACATCTGGAAGGATTTGGTTCCATCGACCGGGTGGCGCAGGCCAAAGGCGAGATATACAGCGGTCTGGGCGTGCACGGCGTTGCCGTGATCAATCTGGATGATGCCTATGCCCACCAGTTTCTGGCGCAGACCAGCAAGCTGCGCCAGCTGACGTTCTCTCTGCGCAATCCGCAGGCCAGCGTTGTCGCGGACAACCTGCGCTGCAATGCGCTGGGACAGTATGCGTTTACCGTGCAGCTGCCGGATGACCAGTTTGACATCCAGTTGCCGCTGCTGGGCGTGCACAACGTGCGCAATGCGCTGGCTGCCTGCGCGCTGACCCTGGCACTGGATATTCCGGTTGCCGCCATGCTGGCGGGCCTCAAAAAAGTACGTGCGGTGCCCGGTCGCCTGTTCCCGGTGGAAGACCTGCCGGGCTTCAACATTATCGATGACAGTTACAATGCAAATCCTGCTTCTCTCAAGGCTGCAATCGATGTGCTGGCCGATGTGAGCAGCAGCACCTGTCTGGTGCTGGGCGGCATGGGTGAACTGGGTGACACCAGCGCACAGCTGCATGAACAGGTGGGGTCTTATGCCGCGCAGAAAGGCATCTTGCGGGTTTACAGCCTGGGCCCGAATGCCGGATTTTATCAACGCGGTTATGTACAACATCAGCCGCCGCAGGGACGCTTCATTGTGTGCGACAGCCACCAGCAGATCGCCGACAACCTGAAACAACACGAAAAAGACAAAACCATTCTGGTCAAGGGTTCACGCAGTACCGCCATGGAAAAAGTGATCCATGCCCTGCGCGGTTGTGACCATTTGCGCGAGGAAACACACTGATGCTGCTTTGGGTGGCGGAATACCTGAAACAATATGCTTCGTTTTTCAATGTCTTTCAGTATCTGACGTTGCGTGGAATCCTGGGTGTGCTGACGGCACTGTCGATTGCGTTCATTGTCGGGCCGACCATGATTCGCAAACTCAGTTTTCACCAGATCGGCCAGTCGGTACGGAACGATGGCCCCAAGTCCCATCTGAGCAAGGCCGGCACGCCCACCATGGGTGGTGCGCTGATTCTGGTGGCGATATTCATCAGTACGCTGCTGTGGGCGGATCTGCGCAATCGTTATGTCTGGGTCGTGCTGGCGATCACGTTCATTTTCGGCGCCGTGGGCTGGGTCGATGATTACCGCAAGGTGGTGCAGCGCAATTCGAAAGGTCTGCCGGCGAAGTGGAAATATTTCTGGCAGTCGGTGGGCGGACTGGGCGTGGCCTTCTTCCTTTATTACACCGCGCAGACTCCGGCGGAAACCCAGTTGCTGGTGCCGTTCTTCAAGAACGTGCAGGTGGATATCGGCTGGTTCTATATC
>JBMOPR010000066.1:0-4068 GCA_049323075.1 Pseudomonadota bacterium | reverse complement strand
GCGGCCGGATTCTTCGTCACTGAAAATCACCTGGTAGGAACCTTCCAGATCCACATCGTCCGACAGTTCCTGTTCGTACTGGGTGGAGAGGAACAGCGCCGCCGAATCCACGGTTCTGTCTTCGTTTTCCGGAGTTTGGCTGAAACGGGTCATCTGGTAGCCGGGGCCGGTGGTCAGGATCCAGGTGATGTCGCTGTCATCCATCACGTAATAGCCCATGCCGGTACCGACCGACCACTCATGATCGATGTTCTGATAGGGATCACGATAATAATTGATGCCGACAGGGCGGAAGAACCAGTCGCGGCTCAGACGAATGTCAAAGGTGCCGGATGCACGATGATCGTTGGCGTTTTCCAGGGAATCATAATAGGAATAGTGGCCGAGATAGCTGAAGCGGAATGTGCTCAGCGCCGTCTTGCGCCGCAGTTTGGCAGATGAATTCAGTTCCTGCTGTTCCACGTTGCCTGTGCGCACATTGATGGTCAGGGCGATGTCGCCGGTCCAGAGATCCTTTTCGTTGGGTGTTCCCTTGGCGATGCTGATGACATTCTTCAGCGGTACCCGCACCTCGGTGCCCAGCACGACCAGCTGATCGTTTTCGGTGGTCAGATAGCCTACCGCGGTGGCGCCGTCACCGTACAGAATCGCCATGGGCTTTGCGGACATCACCTGCTGCACATCTTCCCAGTCCAGTTCCAGTATGCCAAGCTCGTCGCTGTCGAAATCCAGAATGTCCTGTTCCAGGCTGCGCAGCGTGCCCTTCAGCCATTCGCCGGAAGTCAGCTGAATCCAGTCCCATTCGGAATCGGCCGCCGGGGTTGGCGGCAGCCAGTGCTTGATGGCCGGTATGGGAGGTTCCGCAAGGGTTTCTGCCCGCAAGCTGCCGGCGGTCAGTACCAGAATTCCACACGCCAGGGTCAGACTTCTTCGAAATCGCATCAAAACCTGCTGCTAAATAAATTTGAAAAAGTGTCAGACTGACACTCGCCATTTTCTGGACGCTGGTTATCGCGCGCTGACCTGATAGGGATTGCCACCCAGCGCATTGGAAATATCAGCAATGGCCTTTTGCGCGCGGACGCTGTTGCCCGCTGCGTCCAGCGGCGGCGAGATCACCGCGATGCCGAACTTGCCCGGCGCCACCGCAATGATGCCACCGCCCACGCCGCTCTTGGCCGGCAGGCCCGTCCTGTACAACCATTTACCCGAATCATCATACAGGCCCGCCGTTGCCATGACCGCCAGGGTTTCCGGCACATTCTCGGCATTCATCACCTGCTTGCCGGACACCGGATTCTTGCCGGCGTTGGCCAGGGTCGCGGCCATCTGCGCCAGATCTTTCGCGTTCACGCCCACGGAACACTGGCGGGTATAAATATCGGTGGCGCGCACCGGATCTGTCGTGATGTGACCGTAGGCCGACATCAGCGCGGCAATGGCACGGTTGCGCTGATTGGTGGCGGCTTCCGATTGATACACGTCTTCCAGCACTGTCAGTTTGCGTCCGGCAAAATCGCTGTATTTGTCCAGGATCTTGTTCCAGATGCCATCATAGTTGTCGCCCTTGACCATGCTGGTGGCGGCAATGGCGCCCGGATTGACCAGCGCATTCATCTCGGCGCCCTTGTACTGCTCGATTGCGACGATGGAATTGAATACCTGGCCGGTGGCATCCACGCCCATATTGTTCGCGATGGATTCCACGCCGGATTCGTCCATCACCAGTGCCATGGTGAATACCTTGGAGATGGACTGGATGGACACTTCTGACTTGATGTCGCCCACGCTGTACACCTTGCCGTCCACCGTCACCAGCGCAATGCCGAACAGGTTCGAATCCACCTTGGCCAGTGCCGGAATGTAATCGGCGTTGGCGCCTTCCTTCAGCACCTTGTACTTGCTGTACGCCGACTGCAGCGCAGTCTCAATGTTCGCTGCACTGAGCTCCACGGCCGCCACCGGTAGCGCGCATGCGCCGAGCCAGCCCGCCACAATCAAACTGGCCACGCTTTTGAGATTTTTCATGGGTCGACTCCCGACGTTGAGGGTTCAGGATTGGAGGCAATGAAACGGGTTGGGTCGATTTGCGATGGATGTGCTGCCCCATCTAACGACAATTGATTTTTTACGTCAAGCTGCGGGCAGTACCGGGCACGTCGCGGCGAAAGTCACGGTAAAAGCTGCGCTGAAAAAATGCCAGGGCCCAAGGGGGTGGGTCCTGGCGATCACAACAAGAGTGAGGGTCGTGTGAAAAGGGGATTGTGAAAGGGGGGTGCTAAAAAATCGGTGCTGAAAAAGCGCCGTGCCTCAGCAGGCGCGGCGCAAGGGTTCGTTGGCGCTGGCGGTGGACGGGGCCGGTGCGACGGTTGATGTTGCCGGAACCGCCTCAGACAAGCGGGATTGCATGAAGCTCTCCAGCTGTGCGCGCATTTCGGCGCTGAAATACAGGCCGAGTTTGCTGCGCCGCCAGAGGATATCATCCGCCGTGCGCGCCCATTCTTCCCGTAACAGGAATTCCACTTCGCGTTGGGTCAGGCCGGCGCCGAAATCCGCGCCCAGATCGTCCATGCCAGAACAGCCCTGCAGCAGTTCATGCACGCGGGTGCCATAGGCGTTGGCGAATCGTTGCAGCAGCGGCTGTGGCAACCACGCATATTGCTGTTGCAGTGCCTGCAGCCAGTGCGCAAACGTCTGCCCGCCGATATCGCCGCCGGGCAGGGTGGCGTTGCGGGTCCAGGGGCTGCCCAGAGTGGGAAAATGGGGTTTCAGGGCCAGCAGCGCTGCTTCCGCCAGCCGGCGATAGGTGGTGATCTTCCCGCCGAACACACTGAGCAGCGGCGCCTTGCCGTTTTCATCCGCCTGGGTTTCCAGGGTGTAGTCGCGGGTCATGGCCGAGGGTGAGTCGGATTCGTCGTCGCACAGCGGACGTACACCGGAATAGCGCCACAGGATATCGTCGCTGGCGATCTGGCGCTTGAAGTGCTGGTTCACCACGTTCAGCAGGTACTGTTCCTCTTCGCCATCCATTTCCACGTTGGCGGGATCGCCCTCATAGGCCTTGTCGGTGGTACCCACCAGGGTGAAATCACCGTTGTAGGGAATCACGAACACAATGCGCTGATCTTCGTTCTGCAGGATGTACGCCTGCTCACCTTCATACAGTTTCGGCGTGACGAAGTGGCTGCCCTTGATCAGCTTGATGCGGCGCGGCGATTGCGCCCGCAGGTTCTGTTCGATGAAGCGCTGGGCCCAGGGGCCGGCGGCATTCACCAGAGCGCGGGCTCGGCAATGGTGGATACTGCCGGTGACCAGATCCTGCAGCGTGATGTGCCACAGGCCGTTCACCCGCACGGCGTCGATGCAGCGGGTGCGCACCTGAATGCGGGCGCCACGGCTTTGCGCGGCCAGGGCATTGGCCACCACCAGGCGGGCGTCGTCCACCCGGCAGTCGGCGTATTCGAAGCCGTAATGAATGCTGTCGTTGAGGGGATTGGTGCTGGCCGCGGCGTTCAGGCGCAGGCCACGGGAGGCCTGCAGCTGGTTGCGGCGACTCAGGTGGTCGTACAGGAAGAGGCCGATACGGATCATCCAGGCCGGGCGCAGATGGGGCCGGTGGGGCAGCACGAATTGCAGGGGCTTGATCAGATGGGGCGCGTTGGCCAGCAGGATTTCCCGCTCTGCCAGGGCTTCCCGCACCAGGCGGAATTCGTAATGTTCCAGGTAGCGCAGGCCGCCGTGGATCAGTTTGCTGCTGGCGGAGGAGGTGGCGCTGGCCAGATCGTTCTGTTCGCACAGGGCCACCGACAGGCCGCGCCCGGAGGCGTCTGCCGCGATGCCGGTGCCATTGATGCCGCCGCCAACAATGAACAGGTCATAACAAGTTGAATTTTCAGCAATTATTGTGGTGTTGGGGTTTTGATTGTGCGGCATGGCAGGCTTCCCAGTGGGATTGGGGGGCGATTAAATCAGTGTAGTTGTTTTCGAAAAAAACAACAAACGAAAATTAATGAACATTATGTGGCCCGTTGCGAACCTAAGTGACGCTTGCGTGCGGCGGAAGGGGGG
>JBMOPR010000065.1:0-4069 GCA_049323075.1 Pseudomonadota bacterium | reverse complement strand
CGGAATGGGAGCAAAAGCCCAAGCCCATCGTGACCCAGCTGGAGGAAAACCAGCGCCTGGCGACACTGCTGAATACAGTCTCCGACAGCCTGGTGCACACCAATGATGCCATCGCCGACGGCAAGCAGGAATTGCAGGATCTGCGCTACCGTTTCGATATCGCCGAGCAGCAGTTGCAGCTCACGGATTTCCACCAATATGTGGATGATTACCTGCTGCGCCAGCGTCAAAGCCTGCAGGTACGCATCTGGGAACAGCAGGATTCCAGCGACCTGACGGAGCAAATTTCCCAGGCGAGGCTGGACCAGTTCAAGTTCGATGACCAGCTGCACCAGGTGCGCACCAGCGCCGCCCGCCAGCGCAAGATCGAGTTGGTGCTGAAAAAGATTCCCGATCTGGATGAAGCCGGCCGCGCCCAATATGCGACGGAAGTGCAGGACATACTGACCCAGCGCGAGGAAGTGCTGTCACGCCTGCTGGAGGTGAACGCCAAGCTGGTGGTGAGCCTGACCAACCTGCAATTGCTGCAGCAGGACCAGCTGACACAACGCCAGCAGTTCTTCGAGCTGCTCAATGAAAAACTGTTGTGGCGGCGCAGCGGCACGCCTCTGAGTCTTGGATGGTTGCAGAAGCTGCCGGGCAGCCTGCACTGGTTTGTCACCCATCCCGGCTGGCTGGAGCTGGTGCAGGTCTGGTATCGCGCCATTGTCCAGCCGGTGTTTCCGCTGCTGGGTCTGCTGGTGCTCGCGGTGGGATTCTTCTGGCCGCGCCAGCGTTTCATCCACCAGCTGGAACAGTTGCGCGACGACATCGGCAACGTGATGAAGGACCAGTTCCGGCATACCCTGATGGCACTGGCCATCACCCTGTTCCTGGCGGTGCCGGCGCCGCTGCTGATTGTGCTGCTGGCCCTGCCGCTGATATCGAATACCGGTGTGTCCCTGTTCGTCAGCAGCGTGGGCGTTGGCCTGCTTGCCATCGCCCGCTGGATCCTGCTGGTGGAATTCGTGCGCAATCTCTGCCGTGACACCGGTCTGGCCCTGGTGCATTTTTCCTGGCGCCCCAGTGCGGTGGCGGCACTGCAACGCTGGTTGCCCAAACTGTACTGGCAGGTGCCATTCGCGTTCGTGTTCATCGTAGTGTGGGGTGAGGGCGATGACGAACATCCGGCGCTGCTGGGGCGTGCCGCCTATCTTCTGATGGCCATGCTGTTCTGGTATTTCATGCTGCGGTTGATGAGTCCCCGAGTGGGCCTGATCCAGCGCGACGAGCAGGGAGAGCCGCACTGGTACCAGCAGTGGAACCGCCAGGTTTACTGGGTGGCGATGCTGATCCCCATCAGTCTGGTTCTGCTGTCGTTGCAGGGCTTCAATTTCAGCGCCCTGATACTGTATGTCAGTCTGTACCAGACCTTCATGCTTGGTTTCATGATTTTCATCCTGGACCAGGTGCTCACTCGCTGGTTTGCGGTGCAGGAGCGCAAAATTGCCCTGGATCGTGCGCTGGCGAAGCGTGAAGCGGCGCGCAAGGTGCGTGAACAGCAGGAAGCAGCCAAAGCCACCGGCGAAGCCGTCCCGGAAATTGAGCTGCAGTTGCCCACCATCGATGTGGCCACCATCAGCGAACAGAACCGGGCGCTGCTGCGGGTGATGTCCTGGTCGCTGTTTTTCGTGGCCGCGTATTGGGTGTGGCAGGACCTGTTCAAGGCCGCCGAATTCTTCAATGAAATCGTTCTGTGGACCTATACCCTCGACAATGCACCGGACGCTGCCAGAATACCGGTGACGCTCGGGTCCCTGCTCATTACGCTGATTGCAGTGGCGCTCACGTATGTGGGCGTGAAGAACCTGCCAGGCCTGATCGAAGTGATGGTGCTGCAGCGGTTCCGGGTGGAAATGGGGCTGCGGTTCGCCGTGACCACCCTGGCACGTTATCTGGTTTTCATCGCCGGTACGCTGTTCGTATCGGAGAAAATCGGGCTGGACTGGAGCAAGCTGGGCTGGCTGGTGGCGGCACTGGGCGTGGGATTGGGCTTTGGCTTGCAGGAAATCTTCGCCAATTTCGTGTCGGGTCTGATCATCCTGTTCGAGCGTCCGATCCGCATCGGCGACACCGTCACCATCGGTACCCTGAGCGGCACCGTCAGCCGTATCCGCATGCGCGCCACCACCATCGTGGATGCCGACCGGAAAGAACTGATCATTCCCAACCGGACCTTCGTCACCAGCCAGTTCATCAACTGGACCCTGAGCGACAACGTCCTGCGGCTGGTGCTGCCGGTGAGCGTGGTGTCGGGCGCCGACATCAAGCAGGTGACGGAGACCCTGCTGGACATTGCGCTGGCCAACGAGAATGTGCTGCGGGATCCGGCGCCGTCGGCCGCGCTGCTGGGTTTTGGCAATGGCTTGCAGAATTTCGAGTTGCGGGTGTTCTCGACGCTCAACATGCGGGGGCTGCTGCAGCACGATCTGAACAGTACGATCAAACGCCGCTTTGCCGAACTGGGAATCGAGATGCCCTCGGGCTCGCTGGATGTGCACGTTACCCGGGTGCCGGATGTGCTGGAGCCGGCCGCCAAGCCGGACTGACGGCGCAGTGTTGAGCGGTGCAAGGCGCCGATTCCGGTTAGGCTGGGCGGGATTTGATGAGTTTTTTTGTTACGCCCCGGAAGGACTTTCATGTGCCGCTGCGGGCGCTTTTAGGTAGAATACCGCGCTCATCAAGCCTACCAGCCGCCATTTCCGGGGAGCCCACCATGTTTTCAGCCACTATGACAATTGCCGATTTTGATCCCGCTCTGTGGGAAGCCATGGAGGCTGAAAAGCAGCGCCAGGAAGAGCACATCGAGCTGATTGCCTCGGAAAACTACACCAGCCCGGCGGTGATGCAGGCGCAAGGCTCAGTTCTGACCAACAAATATGCGGAAGGCTACCCGGGCAAGCGCTATTACGGCGGCTGCGAGCATGTGGACGTGGTGGAGCAGCTGGCCATCGACCGCGCCAAGCAGCTGTTTGGCGCCGACTACGCCAACGTGCAGCCCCATGCCGGTTCCCAGGCCAATTCGGCGGTCTATCTGGCGCTGCTCAACCCGGGCGACACCATTCTGGGCATGAGCCTGGCCCACGGTGGCCACCTGACCCACGGCGCCAAGGTGTCCTCCTCGGGCAAGCTGTACAACGCCATTCAATACGGTATCAACGACAACGGCCTGATCGATTACGATGAAGTGGAGCGTCTGGCGCTGGAACACAAGCCGAAGATGATCGTGGCCGGTTTCTCCGCCTATTCCCAGGTACTGGATTTCCCCCGTTTCCGCGCCATTGCGGACAAAGTCGGCGCCTACCTGTTTGTGGACATGGCCCACGTGGCCGGCCTGATTGCCGCCGGTATCTATCCCAACCCGGTGCCTTACGCCGATGTGGTGACCACCACCACCCACAAAACCCTGCGTGGTCCCCGCGGCGGCCTGATCCTGGCCCGCGCCAATGAAGACATCGAAAAGAAACTGAATTCTGCCGTGTTCCCGGGTTCCCAGGGCGGTCCGCTGGAGCATGTGATTGCCGCCAAGGCGGTGTGCTTCAAGGAAGCGCTGCAGCCGGAATTCAAGACCTACCAGCAGCAGGTACTGAAAAACGCCCAGGCCATGGCCGACGTGTTCATCCAGCGTGGTTTTGATGTGGTGTCAGGCGGTACCAAAAACCACCTGTTCCTGCTGTCGCTGATCAAGCAGGACATCACCGGTAAAGATGCGGATGCTGCACTGGGCCGCGCCTACATCACCGTGAACAAGAACAGCGTGCCGAACGATCCGCGTTCGCCGTTCGTGACGTCTGGTCTGCGTATCGGTACGCCCGCCGTGACCACGCGTGGATTCAAGGAAGCCGAGTGTCGTGAACTGGCCGGCTGGATCTGCGACATTCTGGCGGACGTCAACAACGAAGCCGTGATTGGCGCGGTGCGGGAAAAAGTGAAAGCCGTGTGCGCGAAGTTTCCGGTGTACGGGAAGTAAATTAAGGCAGAGCAGCTAGCACAGAACCTGCCAAACAAAAAGAGCGCTGCAGCCAGTCAG
>JBMOPR010000064.1:0-4096 GCA_049323075.1 Pseudomonadota bacterium | reverse complement strand
CCCCGCGTCACCATGTTCGCGCAGTTCGCCGATATTCATTTGCCGATCACGCCGGGCACCGATGTGGTACTGCAGAACGCGCTGATGCACGTGATCCTGAAGGAAGGCCTGGAAGACCGCGACTACATCAACGCGCACACCAAGGGCATCGAGGCGCTGGAAGCCTGCGTCAGGGATTACGATCCCACCACCGCCGCGCGCATCTGCGGCATCGATGAAGACACCATCCGCCACGTGGCACGCCTGTATGCCAAGGCCAAATGCGCCATGAGCATCTGGACCATGGGCATCAACCAGAGCACTCACGGTTCTGACGGTGTGGTGGGCATCAATAACCTGAACCTGATCACCGGCAACATCGGCAAACCCGGGGGCACCAGTCTGTCGATCACTGGCCAGTGCAATGCGATGGGCACGCGGGAGTGGTCCAGCTGCTCGGGCCTGCCGGGTTACCGCAAGCTGGAAAAGCCGAAGGACCGCAAGGAAATCGCTGAATTCTGGGGTGTGGAGGAATCCTTCTTCCCGGAAAAGCGCGGCCTGTTCATGACTGACATTTTTCCCGCCATCGAGACTGGCCAGATCAAGGGCCTGTGGCTGATCGCCACCAATCCGATGACGTCGATGCCCAATACGCCGCGCATCCGCAAGACGCTGGAGAAGCTGGAATTCCTGGTGGTGCAGGATGCGTATCAGGACGTGGAAGCCAACCAGTACGCGCACATGTTTTTGCCCGCCGCCGTATGGGCGGAAAAAACCGGTTGTTTTACCAATACCGAACGCCGCGTGAACCTGATCCGCCCGGTGGTGCCGCCGCGTGCGGAATCGAAACCGGATTTCTGGATTTTCACGCAGCTGGCCAAGCGTTTTCCCAATGGCCAGAAAATCAGATTCCCGGAAACACCGGAAGGTGCGTTCGAGGAAATGAAGCAGCTGTCGAAAGGTGCGAAGCGCACGCTGGATATTTCCGGTATGAGCCACGACCTGATCGAAAAATCCCGCGGCATCCAGTGGCCATACCGGGAAGGCATGGAAGGCGGCAAGGGAGATCCGCGCCTGTATGTGGACGGCAAATTCCAGACGGACGATGGCCGCGCCAACCTGATTCCATTGCCATTCATCGACAACAACGAAAAGCCCTGCACGGATTTTCCGTTCTGGCTCAACAGCGGCCGCGTGGTGGAGCATTTCCACACCCGCACCCGCACCGGGAAAATCGGCAACTGCAACAAATTCAGCCCGACGCCCTACATGGAAATGAATCCGGATTCTGCCGCCGAAATCGGCGTGCAGCATCAGACCTATGTGCGGCTGGTGTCGCGCCGGGGCGATGCGGTGGTACTGGTGCAACTGACGCAGCGGGTGCCGCGCAACATGGTGTTCATTCCGTTCCACTTTCACGATTGTGTGAACCGGCTGTCGCTGGGACTGCTCGATCCGCATTCGCGCCAGCCAGCGTTCAAGCAGTGCTCGGTGCGCATCGAGCACACGGATCAGGCCCTGGCGGCCAAACTGAATGCCGAACGGCGCACGTTTTAACGGAGACAAATTATGTTGAACGTACTGAAGTCGGTTCGCGACAAGCTGGACCAGATCGGCGCCGAACCGGCACCGCTGTTTTACGAAGCCAAACGCATTTTTGAAGTGCGGCCGGAAGAGCAGCCCTATGCGCTGCTGAACGACTGCGAATCGAAGCGGCAGAACCGCTACGGCGTGAAAATCGATTTGCTGGATCTGAGCGGTGGCGCGTTGCCGGCAGGCCGCTCCATGTACATCAATGAAAATCCGGCGGTGGGCGTGAATCCCAATCGCTACAAGCAGCACGGTTTTCACTTCACCGCCGACAACTGCATTGGGTGTCATGCCTGCGAAGCGGCCTGCAGCGAGAAGAACGGCAATCCCGCGCACATCAGCTTCCGCAGTGTGGGTTACGTGGAAGGGGGCACCTTCCCCGACTACAAGCGCATGAATATTTCCATGGCCTGCAACCACTGCGATGATCCGGTGTGTCTGAAAGGCTGCCCCACCCGCGCTTATACCAAGCATGCAGAATATGGCGCCGTGCTGCAGGACCCGGACACCTGTTTCGGTTGCGGTTACTGCACCTGGGTGTGCCCGTACAATGCGCCGCAGCTGGACCCGATCCAGGGCCAGGTGTCCAAGTGCAACATGTGCGTGGACCGTCTGGAAGAAGGCCTGAAGCCGGCGTGCGTGTCGGCGTGCCTGGGCAACGCGCTGAACTTCGGTGTGATTGAAAACACGCCGGACAACCGCGAGCAGATCCTGACCCAGATTCCCGGTTTCCCCGATCCGTCCATTACCCAGCCCAATATCCGTTTCCAGCAAACCAAAACCATGCCCAACGTGGTGACCCGCACCGACTCCATGCCGGTGAAATACCACAAGGGTGAGGACGGCCAGTTCCGCTCGGTGGTGGACCAGAAGCAGGGCAAAACCATCAGCTGGAATTTCAAGCGTCTGAGTTCGCGTGAAAATCCGCTGGTGATATTCACGCTGGCGACGCAGGCCGTGATGGGCGCGTTTGCCATGGTGTTCCTGGCGCCGTTCCTTGGGCTGGAAAGCGTTGCGGCGATCGAAAGCAGCGTACTGTTCATTCCGATGCTGGCGGTATTCATGGCGATCCAGATGGGTGTGCTGGTGCTGTCGACATTGCACCTGGGCAAGCCGTTGCGCTTCTATCGCGGTTTCAACAACCTGAAATATTCACCGCTGTCGCGGGAAGCGCTGGGCGTGGCGATGTTTTTCGCCGGCATGGCGGCTTACACCTTCTTCAAGTTCGTGAATATTTTCCTGGACTGGACCGTTGTGGAAATTTTCGCGCAGCTGGCGGGCGGTTTTGCCGTGGTGAGCGGTCTGGTGGGCCTGTGGTTCATGCACAAGATCTACCGCATCAAGGCGCGGCCGTTCTGGAATCACTGGCAGGTGATCACCTCGTTCTTCGGCACGCAGTTCAGTCTGGGTGCGGTGCTGCTGGCGCTGTTTCTGGTGCCGGTGGCGCTGGTGAATGAGGCGAATGTCGGCGTGCTGGTGAGTGTGCTGGCGGCGATGGCGTTTGCCGGTCTGGCTGCCGAAGCGGCGGGCCTGTATGGCCACGCACGGTATCTGAATACGGAAAATGGCGAGGGCGCTGCGTCGCATTATGTGCAGAGCACCACGTTCGGCAAGACGTACCGGCTGCGCAATGGTTTGCTGGGGGCGGGTGCGGTGCTGGCGCTGGGTGTTGCCGTGCTGCCGCTGTCTACCCTGGCTTCCGTTATTGCAATGGTTCTGCTGGGTGCGATGTCGGTGACTGCGTTGCTGATTGGCCGTGCGCTGTTTTACGTGCTGGTGATTCCGACCACTATGCCGGGCGCATTTTTCTGGAAGAACAAGGGCTTTGAAGAGCATGCGCGGGATATTGGTCTGGCCAATATGCCGCAGGTGGGTGTGGTGCCGCATTTGCATTGATGATGCACTGATCGGGCAAAGCAGAATGAAGGCGGCCTGTTGGCCGCCTTTTTCTTGGGGCGCTGCTATTGGCGTACCACCACGCGGTATTGTCCCCGCACCTGATCTGCCATCGTCTTGATCGCATCCGCATCAAACGCGTCCACCCGGATCACGTCATACAGCGTATTCAACGCCTCCAGTAGTGGCGCGTGATCGTCCTGGCCAATGATGCCATTCGCCACGGCCCAGTCCACCAGTTCCCGGCGCTGGTGTCCCATCAGTAACGCAAGCTGGTCGACCTGGTCGGGGTCGCGCTTGCGCAGGGCTGCGTGCAGACGATCGCGCAGAGGCTGCGTCTGGTTGGCCAGGCGAAACGCATTCAGCACGCGGCCCAGTGAATCGTCGGAGCTGGCAGGCAGATAAACGCCACGGGTAATTCGGTCGCGTACCGGCGTATCCTCCACGATGCTGGCGGCCACCTGGCTGCCCAGCGGGTCGTCAGGCTTGCCCAGGCCGGTGACGCCGAATGGAAACACCAGCAGGCGCAGGGGCCAGCACAGCAGGCGCACGGGGAAATTATCGATCAGCCGCTGCATTTGCTGTTGCAGGTCGTGCAGCGTGGTCTGCAGACACCATTCCACCAGCGGTC
>JBMOPR010000063.1:0-4098 GCA_049323075.1 Pseudomonadota bacterium | reverse complement strand
AGAAGCAGTTTTTCCCGCTTTTCTCCGCTATTAACATCAAACGGCGCCCATTGGCGCCGTTTGAAGAAAGCCCGTTTCCGGTCGTTCAGTCATCCATGTGCTCTACAATGGCGTCGCCGAATTCGGAGCAACGCAGCAATGTGGCATCTGGCATCAACCGCTCGAAGTCATAGGTTACGGTCTTGGCTTCGATGGCGCCCTGCATACCCTTAATGATCAGGTCTGCGGCCTCGGTCCAGCCCATATGACGCAACATCATTTCTGCAGACAGAACCAGAGAACCGGGATTCACCTTGTCCTGGCCAGCATACTTGGGCGCAGTTCCGTGAGTAGCCTCGAAAACCGCGACACTGCCGCCGATGTTGGCGCCCGGAGCAATACCGATGCCCCCTACTTCCGCCGCCAGCGCGTCCGAGATGTAGTCGCCGTTCAGGTTGAGCGTGGCGATGACACTGTACTCGTCCGGGCGCATCAGGATCTGCTGCAGGAAGGCATCTGCAATCACGTCCTTGACGATAATGGTCTTGCCGGTTTTCGGGTTCTTGAACTGGTGCCAGGGACCACCGTCCACAGGCTCGGCACCGAATCGCTCAACGGCCAGTTCATAGCCCCAATCCTTGAACGCGCCTTCGGTGTATTTCATGATGTTGCCCTTGTGCACCAGGGTCAGCGACGGACAATCGTTGTCGATTGTGTACTGAATCGCCTTGCGCACCAGACGCTGGGTGCCTTCCTTGGAGACCGGCTTGATGCCGATGCCACAGGTTTCGGGGAAACGGATTTTCTTTACGCCCATTTCTTCCCGCAGGAAGCGAATCACTTTTTTGGCTTCTTCGCTGTCCGCCTTCCATTCGATACCGGCGTAGATGTCTTCGGAATTCTCACGGAAAATAACCATGTTGGTTTTTTCCGGGCAGTGTACCGGGCTGGGCACACCGCGGAACCAGCGCACCGGGCGCTGACACACGTAAAGATCAAGCTCCTGACGCAGCGCCACGTTCAGCGAACGGATGCCTCCGCCAACCGGCGTGGTCAAGGGAC
This sequence comes from Pseudomonadota bacterium, assembly GCA_049323075.1. GTDB lineage: Bacteria > Pseudomonadota > Gammaproteobacteria > Pseudomonadales > Ketobacteraceae > Ch67. The sequence continues at coordinate 3,057 of JBMOPR010000063.1, read as the reverse complement.
CTTTGATGCCGATGACGTATTCGCGCAGCGCTTCCAGGGTTTCTTCGGGCAACCAGATATCGGGCCCGTAAACTTTGGTTGATTTTTCCCCGCAGTAGATTTCCATCCAGGTGATGGAACGCTTGTTGCCATATGCTTTTGCAACAGCAGCATTCGTTACTTTCAGCATCACTGGTGTGATATCGACGCCAATCCCGTCTCCTTCGATGAAAGGGATGATAGGATGGTTCGGGACATTCAGGGACAGGTCCGCGTTGACGGTGATTTTGTCACCATCTGCCGGAACCCTAATCTTTTGGTACCCCATGTCGTTTTTTACTCCCTATTTACATACAATTACGGTTTAGGTACGCGAATTATACAGAAGATTGTATGCATTCGCCTCATCAATTTCGCGATTACTGACCAAATATCAATCACATAATGCGCCTTCCGCCCGCCGCTGAACCACAGGTGTTGCTGCTCAACAAGCCCTTTCAGGTGCTCTGTCAATTCTCCGAACACGAGGGCAAGGTGACGCTGGCCAGTTTCATCGGACAGGACGGAATCTACCCTGCCGGGCGTCTGGATTACGATTCCGAAGGGTTGCTGTTGCTGACCGGAAATGGCCCCCTGCAGCATCTGCTCACGGACCCCAAACACAAGCTGCCAAAGACCTATCGGGTGCAGGTGGAAGGCGACATTTCGGAGCACGCCCTGCACCAGCTAAGGATAGGAGTCGAGCTGAAGGACGGCAAAACCCGACCAGCCCTTGCAAACCGGATCCAGCCACCTGCCGATCTGTGGGAGCGCAATCCACCGATCCGGTTTCGCGCTGAAATTCCCACTTCCTGGCTGGAGCTGACCATCACCGAAGGCCGCAACCGGCAGGTCCGACGCATGACCGCCGCCGTGGGTTTTCCAACCCTGCGCCTGGTTCGCGTCGCCATCGGCCCCTGGTCTTTGGAAGGTCTGGCACCTGGACAGTCTCGCTGGAGCAGAGTGCCGACGTCCATTCTCGCCCAACTGAAATCCGCTGCACCCCAGTCAAAAATCGGCAAAAAACCCGGAAAAAAACGGATCAATCCCGCTCACCAGCGTTCTCGCGCCCGCTGATCCGAATCCTTGGCGTCCACCCACTGCTCTCCTTCTGGACCACGCTCCCGCTTCCAGAACGGTGCCTGGGTTTTCAGGAAGTCCATGATGAATTCCGCTGCGGCAAATCCCTCACTCCGATGACGCGACGCCACCGCCACCAGCACAATCTGTTCGGCTCCCGCGAGCGCACCAACGCGATGGATGATGGTTAGACCCGCCACACCCCAGCGCGCGACCGCCTCATCCGCTATGCGTTGGAGTGTCTTTTCCGTCATGCCGGAGTAGTGCTCCAAAACGATGCCGTTCACCTCACCCTCTGCATTGAAATCGCGCACGAGACCGGTGAAGGTCACAATCGCCCCTGCCTGCGGGTTTTCCCGGCGCAAGCGCTGATATTCGAGGGTCAGGTCGAAATCGTCGTGCTGGATTTGAATGTGGATGGCCATTCAGCCTCCAGTGACCGGCGGGAAGTATGCAATTTCATCGCCATCTTCTATCGTCGTGACCAGTGTTGCCATTTCCTGGTTCACGGCGGTGAGCACGTTGGGCTGGGTCAGTGCGGGCTCAAAGGAAGGATTGGCCATAATAAGCGCACGGGTGAACCCGGCGAGGTCGTGCACACCTTCAGGCATTTCAACTTTCATTTCCGCGCGGCCCAGTTCATCCCGGATGCGGGCGAAAAACAGTACCTTGATCATGATTGGATTCCTTCGTCCGCTTGCCAGTGTCCGCTCTTGCCGCCGATCTTTTCCAGCAGGCGGACACCTTCGATTGTCATGCCTTTGTCCACGGCCTTGCACATGTCATAGATCGTGAGTGCGGCAATGCTGGCAGCCGTCAGCGCTTCCATTTCAACGCCGGTCTGGCCGGCCAGTTTGCAGGTGGCGCGGATCAGGATCTGGTGGTGCGCCATATCAGCTGTCAATTCCACCTTCACCGAGGTGAGCATGAGCGGGTGGCACAGGGGGATCAGGTCGGAGGCTTTTTTGGCAGCCTGGATGCCGGCGATACGGGCCACTGCCAGCACGTCTCCCTTTTTGTGGCGCCCTTCGGTGATCATGGCCAGGGTTTCGGGCAGCATGGTTACCCGGGCCTCAGCGGTGGCTTCACGCTGGGTGATGGCTTTCTCGGTTACATCCACCATCCGGGCGTTACCCTGCTGGTCGAGGTGGGTCAATTCTGTCATGTTGCTCACAATCAGGAGGATGTGTCGTACAGGCGACGCAATCGGTAAGCCGGCGCCCTTTTCCTGGCCAGCAGTCGTCCATTATTATTCGACCTGCCAGTTTCAGCACACAATACATAAAGATGGGTAGGGAAGGCAAAATGGAGCAGCCAGCAATTGGTAACGAACTGCGATTTTTCGGCTATGAGATCGACGCTGCGCTGAGGGACCGGCTGACGGCGAACCTGGAGCAGATTCTGGCAGGTGGACCGGCAGACCGGCTGGCGAAGCTGGCAGCGCAGGATCTGGTGGAGCTGGTGGACGTTGCGCTTAGGGCTTATTACAAGCAGCCGGCAGACATGATCTCCCTCTCCCCCCTGATCCGCAAAGCGACGGATACCGGCATGTCGGCCGTATCCAAGGCGGTGGACATGGTGATCCACCGGGTGCTGGCCAAGCGTTCCCTGGAGGAACTGCAGCAGATGGCGCGCGACACAGGGTCCATGCTGTGCTCCTCGCAGGACGAACCGCCCCGGCATTACGTCTGCTTTCCCCTGCCAGCGCACCTCTACGAACGGTCCCAGAAACTGATCGCCCGCGTCCACACGGATACGGATGTGGACGGCTACCGGGACGAAATCATCGGCTCGCTGGAAGACCTGATCGAAGAGGCTATTCAGGTGTACTACGTGGCACCCATTTCAAAGGTGGAAGTGGGCCGCATCACCCGGGCGGCGGCGGACATGGGCATTACCACAGTGAAGAAAGGCTCCAGCATGGTGTTGCACAAAGTCTTCAAGACCATGCCCCACGCC
>JBMOPR010000062.1:0-4099 GCA_049323075.1 Pseudomonadota bacterium | reverse complement strand
CCCCAGAAAACCGTGGCTGCCCAGGTTCATGGGTGCCCCCAGACGGATCCCCAGATCCGGCGCCGGATCGATCGCCCGTGCATTCGCCAGCAGGCGCAGGGTGGCCGCCAATGACAGGTGACGCCCCGGCTCCTTCAGCATTTCAGGCGTCAGCCCGGTGCCGGCCAGCAACCGGTCGGCCGAGACACCCCATTTTCCCATTCGAATGCACAACTGTTCGCCGTATTGGGCCAGCAGCACGCCGTCTGCGGTGGGAATTGCGACTGTCACAGGTGGCCTCCAATGACCGATTAATGTCTGAAGATAACCTTCTGAAGCCCCGGCGCACAAGTGATACTGCTCTTGTCGAGTCTATCAGCAGGAGGTTTCATGAACACCGTTTCCGCATCTGCCACCCAGTCCGCTTCGCAAGGCCGCCGTCTGGCCGGTGCCAGTGTCGGCATTCCGCCACGCCAGCTGGATTTCCGTATTCCCGCTGCGCCGCGCTATTTTCTGGACAACAACGCCACGGCCACTACCTTCATCGCCGTGTTGTCGGCCTTCTTTCCGCCGGGCGAGCGTTTCTTCATGGAATCGGTACGGCGGTATCGCGACCGCATCACCGATCCGCAACTGAGAGCGCAGGTTGCCGGCTTCATGGGACAGGAAGCGATTCACGGCCGCGAGCACGAGCGGCTGAATGCGCTGTTCAACCAGCAGGGTATCAACACCAAAGTGCCGGATCGGGCCGTGCGACTGGCGCTGAACGTGCTGGAACGGTTTTCCCCCAGCCAGCAACTGGCCTGCACCACCTACATGGAGCATTTCACTGCGCTGCTGGGCGAACAGCTGTTGACGGACAAGCGGTTCCAGTCAAAATCCGACGGCGAAATGCTGCAGCTGTGGCTGTGGCATGCCATGGAGGAACTGGAACATAAATCAGTGGCGTATGACGTGTACGAGACGATCGGCAACAGTCGCACTGAACGGGTACTTGCGTTTCCGCTGGTGGCGATTGTGATGGTGCCTGCCGTGCTGGGCAGCTGGATCTATCTGCTGGCGCGGGAACGCAAACTGTTTGACCGTCGCGATCTGGGCCGGGGGCTGAAACTGGTGCTGGGCAAGCGGGGACTGGTGAGCCGCATTCTGCCGAAGATGGGGCTGTTCGCGCGCAAGGATTATCATCCCAACAAGAAAGACACTACTGCACTGGTGGAAGCGTGGCGGGAAAACCTGTTCGGTGAAAATGGAACGTTGCGCGATCAGGTGAGGAATCTGCAGGCGGTTGCGCACTGACAAACGTGCAGCGTGAATTTATAAAATGCAAGCGCACTGCCAGCCTCAATAACGACGCGGGGAAAATCCGGACAGCGGTGGATTTTCCCCGCGTTGTTTTCAGGGTGCCAACACAATATTGCCGAGCGTGTTGGTCAGATTGCTGACATCCGCACTCAGGTCGGTGCGGTGGGTGGTGCGGTTCGACATCACGGCAATCACCAGGCCGTCGTCCTGATAATCCCGCAGGAATGTGCGCGATCCGGTCCAGGTGCCGTTCCACTCCGCCACATTGCGGCCACTGTTGTCGGTGGTGATGGACCAGGACAGGCCGTGAGTGAATGACGGATTTACCCGCGTCCACAGTCGGTTGTCGCGCGCGTTGGCCGAGAGTATTTCCGCGTTCAGCACTTTCCAGCCGAAGCGCGCCAGATCATAGGTGCTGGTTTCAATGCCGCCGCCCAGTACTTTCCAGCTGTTGTCGGAATAGCTGGTTTCCACGTTGGGATTGGACGCTGCATTCGGCGGATCAGCAAACGGTGTCACACTGGTGTCGACGCTGTCCCGTGTGGTGTACGGTGTTGCGCGCAGACTGTTCGCCGGCAGATTGTTATCGGCATACATCACCCGGGCGCTGGTCAGGTCATAGGGTGCGAACAATTCGTCTTCCAGCAGATTGTTGAGCGTGGCGCCGGTGGCACCTTCCAGCACGGCACCCACCAGAGTGAAGGCGTGGGTGGAATAATTCCAGTTGTTGCCCGGCGTGCAGCCTGCCAGCAGCGCGGTATTCCAGATGCTCTGCGCGGCGTCGGTGGCGTTGGTGTAGTGGGTATTCTGATTCGGCATTTCATTGTAGTGGCCGACACAGCTCAGGTGCGACAGCAACTGATCCACCGTATGGGTGTGCAGTGCAGGCAGGCCGGCAATGTAGGTTGACGTGGGCTGGGTCAGGTCCAGACTGAACACCGTGCCATCGCGCAGCTGGCCTTCATCTTCCAGTTTTGCAGCCAGTGTGCCGCCGAACACTTTGGACACCGATGCCGCCATATACACGGTTTTGGAATGGGCGGTGACGTTGTCGTTCACATCGGCAAAGCCAAAGCCGCGCCGGTACAGTGTGTTACCGTTCTGGATGATGGCCACCGAAATGCCGGGCAGATTGTTGGTGTTGAGATATTGCTGGATCGCGGTGTCGAGCTGGCCTTTGCGGCTGTACTGGAAGCGATTGCTGTTTTCCGCCCAGATGCCGCCATAGCGCGGGCCCTTGTCGGTGTCGTAGCGTTCGAAATCAATCAGGCGATAACCTTCATCCGCGTACTGGTGCCACAGGTTGATGTATTCCTGCCGGGTGCGGTCGGTGCGTACCTGCCAGGCGAAACCGGGCTTCTGTTCCCAGATGGCGGCGTACCGCTGGCCATTCGACGTCTGGTACGATTCATAATCCACCACTACGAAACTTTTCTTGCTGTAATCATCAATGTTCTGTTGATATTGGTCCCGCGTCATGTCGCGCAGCTGGACCCAGGGGCGGCCGTCCACATTCTGGTACCAGATACTGGAATAACGCAGGCCGCCGGAAGTGTTGTTCACTTCGATATCGACGATGCGGTAGCGCTGTTTTGTCATGTCATCAAACAGCTGCGCATGTTCGGCGCTGGTGAGGCCCCGTTTCGACAGCCAGCCCCAGCCTTCAGTATTTTTTACCCAGATGCCGGCCCAATAGCTTGTATTGCCCAGCATGTAATTTTCGACGTCCAGTGGACGGAATCCCTTGTCTTTCAGTTCCACCCATTTGGTATGGTACTGATCGCTGCTCATGTCACGGTATTCATACCAGCCGCGCTTGTCGGTGTTGGTTTGCCAGATCATGGAATAACGCAACTTGCCGTCCACTGGATAGGCATCCATGTCGATCATGATCAGATTCTGGCGACTGTACTGGGCGAAATAATCCGAGAATTCAGCACTGGTGAGATCGCGGTGGGAATACCAGCCCAGATTTTTTTCGTCCTTGATGATGCCGGCCAGGGCGCCATTGGCCCCCAGCAAGGTGAGCAACATCCAGGTGAGCATGGCAATGGCAGGCTGGCGCCGGCGTGACGCGCGCTGGGGATCAGTCATGTTTTTCTCCGTGTAGTGTGAGGAATCCACCACCCTGTACTTCCATGCCTTTATTGGAGGCTGCAACAAAGTATGCGGGCGAGCGCCCGCACGGGCCCGGGTGGTGGTTGAGCAGAGAGGTGATGGTAATGGGTGACTGCAGCCGCTGGCTGTAATGCATTGCAGTGACGCGCAGTTCACAACTGCACCCTTGCGACTGGCAATGCCGGCAGGGATTTTGTGACGGATTGCCGTGGTGTGATGCAGCGTTGTGAAACTATTCCTGCTCCGGCGCTACCAGCCGATAGCGCAGCATCATTTCATGGTCTTCATGATCCATGATGTGACAGTGCCAGCCATAACCTTGCAGTGGCCAGCCCAGTTCGTCCCAGCCAAATATCCGGTCAGGATCGAATCCCAGTTCATCCGCCGTGGGAAAACGCACCAGAATGCGGGTGATCTGGCCCGGCGGACAGCGCACCGTATCTTTCCAGCCATCTTCCACCGGCAGCGGCCGATCCATGGGGCGTCTGCGTTTGAACCGGTCGGCCGGCGGTGCCCAGCGTTTGCCCTTTCGGGGCGGTGGTGGATTGAAAAAGATATACGGCAATGGCCAGTAATCCTGCCGGCCAATGATGCGGAACTGCACCAGATGCAAATGCATCGTGTGGTCCCAGGGTGAATTGTTGATGAAATTCCACTGCTCGATCCGGCCCTGCACGGGCATCTCCACCGGCTCGTCCTC
>JBMOPR010000061.1:0-4108 GCA_049323075.1 Pseudomonadota bacterium | reverse complement strand
TTGTCGGTCGTGCTGACATTCGGCAACCGGAAGGAAATGGCACCGCGGCTGGCGCGCAGTCGCTGGCCTGCGGTTCGGTTGCCGTTGAAATCCAGCAACTCAATCTCGGCAAAACGAACGTCCGCATTTTGCGTATCACTCACGCTGTAGCCGACCGTCATGGTGTCGCCAGCATTGTAAGCCGTATTGTTTTGCGGTTGCAGAATGGAAACGAACGCGCCAGTCGGATCGTTCGCAGTCAGTTGCAATTGCACGCCTTGCTGTGCGACAGCATCGACCATCAACGGATAGGTCGCGTCGCCAGGTTGCGCGGGCAGTGTCGCCCAAGTGAAAGCGGTATCGGCGTCGATCCAGCCCAGAACATGCGGCACACTGGCATCGAGCAGCTGCGCGGAGCGGATCGCAGCGGCAGCATCCCAATGCAGAATTAACGGAATCCTGGCGCCGTTGCGGGCGGCAGTATTGAACGCAGGCTCAATGGAATCTGTCAGTGCGTTCGGCGCCAGGTCGAGTGCGACTGCATCACTTACCACGCCCGTATGGCTGCTGTAGTGGACGCTGATGGGATCCCCTGTCAGGTCGGACCGTTTCACCAGCCACTCCGTGCTGCCATTGCGGACGACAGTTACGGCAGGAATCACCGCACCAGTAGCCGTCTCGAAACGCATCTGTGTGGAACCCAGCAAATCCGAGGTCTGTTGCACGCTGAAGCGCACATCGAACGGCCGATAGGTCGGCGTCACCACCAGCGGATCCAACTCCTGGGCCGTATCGATGGCCTGATACTTCACGACATCCACGCCCGTGCTGGAATCGATGTAATACAGGCGTCCCGGCACGAATGCCAGGCGGGTGCCCTTGTCAACCAAGCGACCGATCTGAACGCCTTCGCTGAAGCCATTCCAGGCCGCGCCGGTAGCCGGTCGTTCGCTGCGAATCCAGAATAGATTGCCATCTGCAACGACTTTACGCACTGAGCCAATTTGCGCTTCTGGCAGGGTCGTGACGGTGGTCAGCACGCCGCTGTCGGTCAGGTTCGCAAACCGTATCGCAGATTGATTCCAGGTGACCAATTCATTGCCAGCCGAGTGGAAACCGTCCTGATCCGGCAACGCCAGGAAGAAGCGTTGCACCACGCCGGGAACGCCAGCGACACTATCGACACCCAGTTGATACAGGCCGGTTTCAGTCAGCACCCTCAGCTCACTACCAAGCAGTGTGGCTTGACGGATCGGCTCTTCCAGGTACAGCGCCGGCACTTCCAGCAACTGCTCACCGGCGATGACATAAGCACCGATACTGGCGCCATAGCGTACCCAGACATTCTCGCCCGTCGCGCCTAACAGCTCACCGCCCAGCACATGATCTACCGCCGCTTGGAAAGTACCATTCGACCAACGATAGGTCCGCAGCAACTGTTCGCCGTCGACGCCGACCTGCGTGACCAGATGCGTGCCACTGAATGCCATCCGGTTCAGCTTGCCGCTGGTGCGACCATCGACTTGGCCTGACGCAGTCGCAATCCGGTAACCACCGTTCTGGCGGTTGACGCCCAGCACCAGTTCGGCAGTGCGGTTGGCGGCCGCTACAGACTCCATGAAGGCCACCGACTCATTGCCATCGCTGGCGGTAAAGTAGGTCTGGTCAACACCATCGACAAGATAGGCCTGCTTGGTCAGCACGCTCTGGGCTGTTTTCTGATTGCCGGAACGATCGCGCAACGTGGCGATGACATCGACCTGGGCACCCTGGGCGTTGATATCCGTGGTGACCGCGCCTTCGGTCATGGCAAACGTGTCCGCCGCCGCTTCGCTTGGATCACGCACAGCAATAGTGGAATCCGCCGAGAAGTCATCCATGCCCGCCGGAATCCGGCTTTCTATCAACAGTTGTGAACCAGTCAGAATACGGTTTTCGGGTGTGAGGCTGATCTGCGGATCCTGCGTCACGCCGTCATCATTGATCGCGTTCAGGAACGCGAATCCTTTCAGGTTGGCTTTCTGTACCCGCGCCAGCACCACGATGTCCTCGTTCACGGCAGGCATGTTGGCCGTCACCAATACGCGCTCCGGATCGTTGATGCCTCGGGTCACCGTCATACCGGTCGCAGCCTCAACCCCTCCTACGTCCAGGAACAGCTGTGCATCCAGCACATTGCGCAGTTGTACTTCGAACTGCACGGGCTCGCCTTCATGGAAAGTGCTGCCGTTGGTGGGCGACAGGATTGCCACTTTCGGCGCGCCGGCCTCGGCGTCGTATGGATACACCTGGATCTGCGCCACCGGGCTCACGTTGTGATTGGGGTCAGTGGCCCGTACCGCCACTTTCACACCATTCTGAAGATCTGCCGCAGTGGGCACGAACTGGAACTTGGTGGGGTCCGGCAACGGCGCGAATGCGCCATCATTCAGACTGACTTCCACCTGCTCGATGCCGTATTTGTCGAACGATTTGATCAACACTTCGGTTTTCTCGCCCAGTGCGACAAAGTCACCGTCTTCTGGCGATACGATCGAAATCTCCGGTGGAGTGCGGTCCAGATACAGCGTATAGGGACGATCAAAGATTTTGGTACCACCATAACCCAGGCTCACCTGCATGCGGGCCGTCATCTGTACCGGCTCCACATCCGCGCCAGCCGGCAACAGATCCCGAATTTTGGGATTCAGGAACGAAGCGGATGCACTGCCATCGCCGATGTCGTAAGGCACCAGCATAGGCGCACCGTCATAGAAACTGGTGTTGTTGCTGACCCGGTCGACCTTGATCTGCGCCTGGCGCAACGGTTTATCCAGATCCACCATGTCGATATCACCCGCCAGGTCGAACTTCACGTTGACCCGTGTGGCTTCTTCCGGCAATGCAGGAGTCGTGGTGAAGCTCTCCAGCGTCAGCACCGGTTCACGCAAAGCCGTTCGGAACATAGCGTTCACTGCGTTGCGACTCTTGTCCATTACCTGCGGCCGCACTTCGAAGTATTGATATTGCTGCTGCATGATATGGGAGAACCTGAACGCGCTCGGCAATCCAGTCGGGATGACAGACACCCAATCGGTGCTGGCCGCCGAGAAGCCCGTCGACAGGCGGTAGGCATAGCTGAGCTGGTCGGGCGTATCGTAGTTATCGACCGCTGTCATCTCAAAACCATAGTTGCGCCAGATCACCAGTTCCATGGCTTCGTTCAACGCAATTTTGCTGGCATCGCCAACGCGCCACAGATTCACCTGACGCGGTGCCAAGGTATCTCTCGCAAGGAATCTGCCGGTGTAAATACTGCCGGGCGACGCCGCATTGCCAGCCAGATCCTGAATCCCGCTGATGGTCAGCAGGTACTCGGCATTGTCCTCCAGCACCTGGCCCGACCGCAGGCGCAACGTCAGTGCCGACGGCGCCAGCCTGACCAGTTCGAAGCGGGATGAAATGTCCGCATTTTCACGGCCACTGTAGTCCTTGAAGACTTTGGTTACTGAGAAGGAAGCCGCTTCCACCGCTTCCGAGAACGGCAGCGTCAACGGTTGCAAGTAAGCAAGCGGCACGACTTTCGACTGATCCAGCACTGGAGCAGTATCGTCAAGGCCCTGCAGCAGGAACGCAGGATCAACATACACGGTTTCTCCCGTAGCAGAACGCACCACCACCAGCTGATACTGTTGGCCCGGCAATGCTTTCGGACTGCTATCGATGATGATATTGCCGTTTTGCAACCGGTGTTGAACCCGGTATTGCGGTGCCAACATGGCGCCCTGGTTATACGGCAGTAGATAGACCGACAAATTGCCGTTCAGGCCCAAGCCAGCCAGCGTGATGCTGTTACCACCATTGTCGCTCAGTGCGCGGTTGCCTCCCTTCTGATTATTAGTGGTGACCTGGTTGATCACGATGTTCTGGGTTACCCGCAATGCAGCCGGCAGCGTGGAGTAGTACAGGCCATCGCCCTGTACGGCCTGCGCAGTTTTCAGGCCCGGCACATTGAACGCCGCACTGAAACGCAATTCTGTGCCCTGGGCATTCAGGGTCCATTGCGCAGGCTGCAAGGTCAATTCGCCGAGCGTCAGTGTTGTAACGTTCTGCAGCTGCTGGCCTTTCACCAGATAGTTGACCATGCTGT
>JBMOPR010000060.1:0-4125 GCA_049323075.1 Pseudomonadota bacterium | reverse complement strand
AGCGGGTAGTCCTCGAAATGAGAGTCCAGATCAGCATCCCCGATCACAGTATCTTTACCTATCGCATGACCGTTTCCAGACAGCATGAAAACAGTGGCGGGCATCTGGCCCACGACAAGGTGGTGACCATCATGGGTGACTGTCGCGATGCCTGGTTTGACAGCATGGGATTTCCCGGGTGCAGGGTAGGGGAGATCGGTATCGTCAATTCCGACCTGATGCTGATGTACATTGCGGAAGGATTCCATAACGACGAACTGGAACTCACGCTGGCTCTGGCCGATATCAACAAATACGGCGGTGACATGCTGATGCGTGCGGTTCGTCAGCAGGACGGTGTGGAGCTGTTCCGGGCGAAATCCGGATTTGTGTTTTATGACTACCGCATTCGCAAAGTGGTGGCGCGGCCAGAGGCCTTCAATCGCAAAGCGCAGATCGCCTGCTGAATCAGCAGGATGGGTGATTGGCGTGTGCGCTGATTACAGCTCCCATCTTTTCTTCGCATCGAGACATGGCTTTTCAATAAGCATCCAGCTCACCATGGCCAAACCAAAGGTGCATGCGACAAACAGCATGGTGTCGACAACAAAAAAGTAGGGCACACCGAAAAAATTTCCGTCTCCCACATGGGCATTGATATCCGGATACACCTTCTCTTTCAGCATCAATGCAATGGGAGCGTGAAATATATACATGGCGTAGCTGTACTTCCCGCATATTCGCAGCCAGCTGACGGAAACCGCGCGAACAAACAGATCCCGTAGCTTGCCGATGCCAGCCGGTGTAATGCAATGGTAAATGCAGGCCCCAAACAGAATGGCTGCCACCGTCTGGTTCAGCATGGTCCAGTCTGCTTCCACCGAATTGAAAGACCATTTGTAATAAACAGCCGCCATGCAATAGAGAATGGATGCAATCGTTGCCAGATTCACAATCCGGCCCAGGTTGTGATGTGACGGGTAATCCCTGATTACAATGGCGAGCAGTGCACCGACTGCCAGCGCGTCTATCCTGCAGGGTGTCCAGAGATAAGCCCCTTCATCGGCTACTGCAAACTCTGGATCGATCAGAGCCAGCCCAAACCTGAATGCCATGGCGAACGCAATCAGCATCAAGCAGATTTTCAGGAGCGACTGCCGGGAAACCAAGATGACGACAAATGGCCAGAGCAGATAGAACTGCTCTTCCACGGCAAGAGACCAGAAGTGCCCCAGCTTGAAATGTGCGAAGGGGTGAAGCCAGTTGTTCATGTACAGGGCAAACCAGGCCATGTGGGCGGCTATCGAATCGGCCCACACTGAAACACCTGCCTGAAAATAGGCAAACAGGCCGATGGCGATCAGCGAAACGTAATAGATCGGGAAAATACGCAGTACCCGGCGCATGTAGAAGTTTTTGAAGATATTTCCGGATGGGTTTTCCTTGGCATCCAGCAGGATGCCCGTGATCAGGAACCCGGACAGAACAAAGAACAGTTGCACGCCCAGCCAGCCTGCGTGCAGCGCCCGCCAAAGGTTGGCTCCCAGGACGGAATTGGCGTCCAGAACTGCAAAAAAAGAACCGTTGTGAAGCATGACCCATAACACGGCAATGCCTCTCAACCCATCCAAAGCCGGAATCTTGGTTTTCATGTACAGCTTCCCCCGTCCGATGACCGGAGTCGTAAATGACTGAATAAAAAGATGTTCAATATATAAAGGGAAAAAAGCGTGGCCCGATGTATGCCCGAACCGGTGCCATCCATGGCGGGTTTATCAGGCCCGCGTATTTTCATCGGTTTTGACTGCTGTTTCCACAGGATATTTGTGCCCATGCAGCAGGTCATGTATCTGTCATAAAGGCTGCACTTTTGTGGGGCGACAATCGAGGTTTGGCCGGAATCAAAACGGGCTGCTGGTGATTGGTCGGTGACGGGCATGTGCCCGGCGCGGTATTCGATGAGTGAACTTGACTGGCGGCAATTCGCCTTTAGTATCGGTGTGAGGCTCTCGAGCAGCCTTGCCTGATCAGCGTCGACACAACGTTATGGACTGGCCCTGCCTATTAACCCTGTCTTTGTTGTTGATATTGTGTTCTGAACTGTTTTGAACAGGAATGCGACGGTCGTTGAGATTACAAGCAATCGGTTTAACGAGCACAGGTGAACGAATGAACGAAGCACTGGATGCGAAGACTCAGGACTGGATCAATAGGGTTGTCTATCACCGCAAGGGAGTGGAACGTTCTTATACGAACCGCATCCTGAATGTTGCCGAATCCATGGCATTGCTGAAATACCACGACTATTTTGCAGGGCGTGCGGTTCTGGATATCGGCGTCGGCACGGGGCGGACCACCCGCTACCTGTATCCGCTGGCGAGCAAGTACGTTGCGATTGATTATTCTCCTGTCATGATTGATCAGATGCACGAAGCCATGCCAGAGGTTCCGGCATTTCTGTGTGATGCGCGCGATCTGTCGATGTTCCAGGACGAGGAGTTCGAATTCATTTTCGGCAGTAACAATGTGGTTGACGCGCTGTGCCACGAAGACCGCTTGCGCTGTTTGCGGGAAATTTCCCGGGTTCTCAAGCCCGGTGGCATGTTTCTGTTTTCCTCCCACAACCGGGATTTGGCACCGCACCTGCGCAAGCCCAGCATTACCTGGTCGCGCAATCCGGTTGATTCCGCCATCCGCGTCCGCAACTGGCTGCGTTCCATGGCCAATAAAGCCAGAGTGGAGCAGTATCAGCGCGAGGAAGCGGATTACGCCCTGTACTGCGATTCCGGGCACGATTACTGCTGCATTCACTACTACATCGACCAGCGTACCCAGCGACGCCAGCTGGAGTCGATGGGATTTGCCGTGCTGGAAGTGCTCGATCCGTTTGGCCAGACGCTTCAGCCGGACGACAGGGTTCCCGACAGCCATTGGCTTATGTACGTTGCCACTCGTTGATCCTGTTGGCAGCGCCCATGCGGAAGGCCGTTAGCGTCATCCGATACCCAGCAGCCACTGGATGACCAGCTTCGCCACAAAGCCGATCATGCCCAGCGTCAGCACCAGGAACAGCACAAATGTGCCGAATCGCCCGGCCTTGGATTCCCGTGCCAGCTGCGCCACGATGAAAACCATGTACAGCATGAACGCAGCCAGCCCGATGGTGAGGCCAAAGGTGGCGATGTCCTGCTCGGTGTAGCCCAGCAACGTGTTCACAGTTGGCCTTTGGTTCGTGAAGGCAGATGATCGGCACCGACGGCATCCCGATAGGCATGCCAGCTGGCATGACCCAGCACCGGAACCACAATGACGCTGCCGGCCAGACCCAGAATGCCCAGCATCGAGCTGACCATGATCAGCAGTGCCCACAGCGCCATCGGATAGGGATTCTGAATAACGACTTTCCAGCTGACAACGACGGCATCCAGAATGGGAATCTGCCGATCCAGCAGCAGCGGCAGTGTGATCACGGTGGACGCAAACACCGGAGCCGCCAGCGTAACCCCCAGTATCCACCATGCCTCGAATACGTAAGTGTCAGGCGCCAGTACCACGTGACGCAGAAAATCCAGCGGCTGATTCACCGGCTCCGGCGCAAACAGCGTGATGAATGCGGCGGACGTGAGTACCCATCCGGCGCCCGACAGGCACAGCAACAAGCCGAACCGGACCAGCCGCCAGTCATGATGGGGCTGGCCCCGCCAGCTCCACCAGGTGCGAAACACCAGCAGGAACGTGGCGGGCTGTTTTTTTTCCAGCGCCTGGCTCACCGCATACAAACCCACCGCGACCACCGGTGCTACGGCCAGAAACGCAGTAAATGCACCTGCCAGCAGCCAGAACTGGTTGTAGGCGATCAATAGCAGGAGCAGCCCGAACGCGGAAACACCCAGCCCGTGTGCCATCCCGATCAGCGGCGCCTGTTTGAAGTCCTGCCAGCCCAGTTGCAGCCAGCGCCAGGGATCGCCAATGGATAAAGGCTTTATCTCAACCTGGGAAGCCATCATGGTTTTCATGTTTGGGAATTCCGAAATGAGCGTGATGTGCAGTCTACTGCATATTCATGTTGGAGTGGGAAAGCGTCCATGCAGTGACACGTCCAGCGTGAGTGCTGGCAGACCTTCAGCTGACAGCCAGGATTTCATA
>JBMOPR010000059.1:0-4129 GCA_049323075.1 Pseudomonadota bacterium | reverse complement strand
CGATGAAACCATGGAACGTCAGCGAAAACAGAAACAGATACAGCACGATCAGCGGCAGGCGGCGCACAGAAGCATTCCGTCAAAACAGGACATGGATCATTCAATATGGGGATCAATGCCGTGTCTGCAAGGGGCAGGGCTATACTGAGTCCATATCATCATTTTTCGGGGAAGACTGCGGGTGAATCCGGTTCGCCAAAGTGCACTGATCGCCATTATCTATGCCTTGTTCGGCCTGCTCTGGATCACGCTGAGCGATCGCGTGGTGCTGGGTCTGGCCGACAATCCGCATACCATCACCCTGTTGCAGACGTGGAAAGGCTGGTTCTATGTGATCGTCACCGCCCTGCTGGTGTTCTGGCTGGCGTGGCGGGCATTGGCGGCCCAGACCCGCCTCATGGAGGATCTGCGGATCAGCGAACAACGCTGGCAATTCGCGCTGGAGGGTGCCGATCAGGGTGTGTGGGACTGGAACATGCAGACCAACGCCGTGTTCTTTTCACCGCGTCTGATCACCATGCTGGGCTATGAAGTGGAGGACTTTGCGCCCCATCTGGATGCCTGGTCCTGCCGGGTTCATCCCGATGACCTGGCGCTGGCGATGTTGCAGGTGGACCGGCATCGCAAGGGCGAAACCGCCTTCTACCAGACCGAATACCGCATGCGGCACAAGGACGGTCGCTGGTGCTGGATCATGGACCGGGGCAAGATCATCGAACGCGGACCCGACGGCACACCTCTGCGCATGATTGGCACCCACACCGACATCACCGAGCGCAAGCTGATGGAAGACCAGTTGCGCCAGGCTGCCATGGTGTACACCCATTCCCAGGAAGGGGTGATCATCACCAACGCCGACTTCAGCATCATTGCAGTGAACCGTGCTTTCACCGCCATCACCGGCTACAGCGAGCAGGAAGCGGTGGGGCGCAATCCGCGCTTTCTCAGTTCCGGTCGCCACAGCCGCAATTATTACCAGGCACTGTGGCAGACCGTGCAGCAGGTGGGATTCTGGCAGGGCGAGATCTGGAACCGGCGCAAAGGCGGCGAGATCTATCCGGAATGGCTGACCATCAGCGCCGTGCGCAACGAGCAGGGCATCATCACCACCTACGTGGGTGTTTTCACCGACATCAGCCGATTGAAACAGTCGGAAGATGAACTGGAACACCTGGCCCATTACGATCCGCTCACCCAGTTGCCCAACCGCTTGCTGCTGCTGTCGCGGCTGGAGCACTCCGTTGCCCGCATGGTGCGCCAGAATTTGCGCGGCGCCGTGCTGATGCTGGACGTGGACCGCTTCAAGCTGGTGAATGACAGCCTGGGTCATACGGTGGGTGACGAGCTGCTTTGCCTGGTGGCGCAGCGACTGGAGCACCGCCTGCGCGAAGCCGACACTTTTGCGCGGCTGGGAGGCGACGAATTTGTGGCAGTGCTGGAGGAATTGCACGAGCCGGAAGATGCGGCGGTGGTGGGCTGGGATCTGGTGGAATTGCTGAAGGAGGGCTTCACGCTGTCCAGCGGCCAGACCCTGTACCTGGGCGGCAGCGTCGGCATCAGCCTGTTTCCCGATGATGGCACCGAAGTGGACCAGCTGCTGCGCAATGCGGATTCGGCGCTGAATCAGGCCAAGGCAGTGGGCCGTTCCACCTGCTGTTTCTATACCCGCTCCCTCACCGAGGCCGCCAGCGACCGTCTGGTGCTGGAAGCGGATCTGCGACGCGGTCTGGAGCAGAAGGAATTCGTGTTGCACTACCAGCCGCTGCTTCGGTTGCGGGACAGTGTCATCACGGGGTTCGAGGCGTTGGTGCGCTGGCAGCGCAGTGATGGCGAACTGGTGTCACCCGCCCGTTTCATTCCACCGGCCGAGGAAACCGGCCTGATCGTGCCGCTGGGAGAGTGGGTGCTGCGTACCGCCTGCCGGCAAATGCAGCAGTGGTTACAGCAGGGTCACTGCCTGACGACGCTGGCGGTGAATCTGTCGCCGCGCCAGTTCCGCGAACCCAATCTGGCGCACCGGGTGGCCACGATTCTGGCAGAAACAGGGTTGCCGGCAGCCTGCCTGGAACTGGAAATCACCGAAAGTGCGATCATGGAGCAGGGCCTGGCCGCGCAGGAAAAACTGGCGGCGCTGAAGGCATTGGGGGTGCGGCTGGCGATCGACGATTTCGGCACCGGCTATTCGTCGCTGGCGTACCTCAAGCGTTTTCCCATCGACAAGTTGAAGATCGACCAGAGTTTTGTGCGCGACATCCAGCGTGATCGTGCCGATACCGAAATCGTGGTCACCATCATCGCCCTGGCCCACAACCTGCGCCTGCAGGTGCTGGCTGAGGGCATTGAAACGGCGGAGCAACTGGAATTCCTCAAGCGCAACGGCTGTGATGCCGGCCAGGGCTATCACTTCAGCCGGCCGGTGCCGGCGCCGGAGGCGGAACGGCTGCTGCCGGTGCAACAGTTCAGCAGCCAGGGCGGTTGATGCTGGATCGTTGCCACGCTGCGTCCGTTCGCCCCGGCGCCGGCAATATCAGTGCAGACAGCAATTCTTGAACTTTTTGCCGCTGCCGCAAGGGCACGGATCGTTGCGGCCAACCTTGGGGCTGTTGCTCACAAACGGTGTGTGGGCCGCGCTGACACGACGCTGGAAAAAGTGATGCTGCAGGGCAGTGACATCGGCTTCGATCGCCTGCTGCTGCGCCGCGACGTCGTCCTTGCTCATGGATTCCAGTTTCCGGTTGCCTACTTCTGACGCATACAGCCGCACCAGCTCCGTGTGACGCTCGAAAACATAGCGGTCCGCATCCGGCATCGGGGCATACAGATTGGCTGCACGCAAAAAGCCGTTACACCAGTCCCGCACGAAAAAGTGGGCCGCCTCGGGTTCGTCGACGTTATAGAACATCGCGGAAAATTCGCCGGCAATGAACTCTTCCATGACCAGGTTGTATTCTTCCAGCAACGCGTCGTGGAAATCATGAATTTCCTCTTCCGTGTCCCAGTCCGGCATCAGTTCCTCGCCACCCCACAACGAGGGCAGCCACTCGGATGGCACCAGTGTGTTCGGCGCACAGGCCAGCCCGGAAAAAAATCCGTCCAGTTCCGCCGCGCCCAGAATGGCTTCGTCGGCACCGTACTTGTCCAGGTAATATTCCACCACGTCGATGGCTTGCGCCTCTTCACCTTCCGGATGTTCGGAATCCGGGTCAGGTGCGGTGCGCCCGCGCGGTGTGTTCCTTTCTTCGCGCAGGCCGAATTCGATCTCGGCGTCTTCCAGGTCCAGCAGGGTTTCGTCCACCCAGCCCTGCTCGAACAGCGGGACCACCCTGGGCCAGAAGTCCAGCGCGTCCAGTTCCGCCAGCTGCAGGACCAGCAGGCTGTTGAGGCCGGGCGCGGCCGGATCGGGCGCGTCCAGGTAGCGGTCAAAGAGTGCCAGCACGCGGCTTTTTTCCTGCGGGTGACGCTTGGCCACTTCTGTCAGCGTGTCCAGGCCCATGATGCGCAGGGTTTCGTCCTCACCGGCGGCGCCCATGAGCGCAGATGCCGGCTCAATCGCTGCTGGCCCCAGCATGGCCAGCACCACAGGAATTTCCGTCACGGCGTAGTCGTCTTCCAGCAGTTCCGGCATCTGTTGCAGCAATGGCGCCAGCGCGGCCGCGGCCTGCATTTGCCCCAGTGCGCGCCAGGCATGCAGCGGCGCCCAGAACTTGCGGCTGCTGGGGCGGGAGTCGAGATAGGTCTTGTCGGTAATGTAGGTGATCAGCTCGGGGATATCGCTGGCATCCAGGCCGTATTCCTGAACGTAGTCCGGCCATTTATGGCCGCTGGAAGGTCTGCCGATTTTCTGCAGTTTTTGCGCATTGGAAGGCATGTAGGGGGGGATTCCTGCTTTGGCTGGGTCATCAGTGGCCCATTATAGCGAATCCAGGCCTCAGCGTTTGCGGCCAAACCAGCGGGCAAGCCATGACGGTTTGGCCCGGGTCTGTCTGAGTTGTTCCTGGTGTTGGCGGGATTCCGTCGCATCCGCTGCCGCATCAGCCGCCCAGGTGTGGTCGATGTGGAATGCGATGGCCGCGCGCCAGTCCGGTGATGCCTGCCAGTGATCCAGGTATTGCACTTTCTGTTCGGCCGT
>JBMOPR010000058.1:0-4134 GCA_049323075.1 Pseudomonadota bacterium | reverse complement strand
CCCGCCCGCCTGATGCTGCTGGGCGGTGAACCGCTGCCGGGCGTGCGTCACATAAACTGGAATTTCGTCTCCAGCCGGCGTGAGCGCATCGATCAGGCCCGCGCCGACTGGCAGGAGGACCGCTTTCCGAAAGTGCCTGGCGAGACCGAGCGGATTCCGTTGCCGAAGTGAAATGATTACGCGTGAAAACGGCTGCTGCCCGGAACCCGCACGTCAGCGCTTGTCCTGCTGCAGGATGGCGTCCAGGTCCTGCGCAATCGGCATGGGTCTGAATGCACTCACGTTCGCGCCACCGGTGTTGCCCAGCGGCAGACGCCTGGTGAGATGGCCCAGCGGAACCAGCAGCAGACGGGTGACCTGCCCCACCATTTCGTGCAGATCACGTTGCGCCCAGCCCACCCGCAGCATCCACAGGTGTACCTGCAGGTGGGCCAGAAGATACCGCTGGCCCAGCACGTGCGCCCGCTCCAGATGATGAAAGGCTGCAGGGTGCTGCAACTGGTTCAAACTGTTGCGGGCCTTCTCCATCTCCTGCTGAAACGCAATTTTCAGCACACTGCTCATCGCCATGACGGTACCCCGCCGCTGTTACTGCATGCCCATGCAGCCGCCATGCATCCCGCCGTGCATCATCTTGTCATGCATCATGCCCCATCCTTTCATGCCGGTGCACATGTAATTCATATGCTGCTGCATGGAATCCATATGCTGCTGCATCAGTTTTTTCCTTTCTTCGTCCGTCTTTGCGTTCTGGATTTCCTGCATCTGTTTTTGCATGACATCCATGTGCTCCTGCATTTTTTTCAGATCGGCATCCGTCATGGTCGTGGCCGGGTCAGCGGCGAATACCGGCAATGCAAAGCCGACAAGAGCGGCCAGGGTAATACTGCGAAGGTGCTTCATTGACATGTTTGCTTCCTCCAGTGGTCGTGTTTACACAATGCTGAACTGCGTTGGTGCTCCCTGTTTCCACAGAGACCGTGCCTCTTGCCGTAACTCTGTGGCAATCCGTTAATCATACGCCCGCTTGCGATCCCGAAGTCGTTCTGTACGTCAACAGTCGCAAGCCATTCGCCACCACGATCAGGCTGGCGCCCATGTCGGCAAACACGGCCATCCACAAGGTGCCGACGCCGGCCAGCGTAATCAGCAGGAAGACCAGTTTGATGCCCAACGCTATGGCGATGTTCTGTTTCAGCACTGCCGCCGTTTTGCGCGACAGCCGCACGAATTCGGGAATCTTGCGCAGGTCGTCATCCATCAGTGCCACGTCGGCGGTTTCGATGGCGGTGTCGCTGCCGGCGGCGCCCATGGCAAAACCGATATTCGCGCGGGCCAGGGCGGGAGCGTCGTTGATGCCGTCGCCCACCATGCCCACCACCGTGCCCGCTTCCACCAGTTCCTTCACTTGCTGCAGTTTGTCCTGTGGCAGCAGATTCGCGTGCACGGCGTCGATGCCCACCTGCGCCGCAATGGCCTGTGCGGTATGCGGATTATCGCCGGTGAGCATCAGGGTGCGGATGCCCAGCGCATGCAGATCCTGAATGGCGGCGGCGCTGGCAGGGCGCAGGGTATCCGCCACGGCAAACAGGGCCAGCACCTGCTGCTCATCCGCCAGCATCACCACGGATTTGCCCTGCCGTTCGAACTGCTCCAGCTGCTGTTCCAGTGCGGGCGAGCACAGCCCCAGATCCTCGATCAGACGGTGGTTGCCGAGGTGGTAATGATGACCGTCCACCCGGCCGCGAACACCGCGCCCCGGCAGATCCTCAAACCCGGTAATGTCGCGATTTTCTGCCCCGGGCGCCGCCAGTGCGACAGCTTTGGACACAGGATGGTGGGAATGACGGGACAGGCTGGCTGCCAGCCCTCGTACCACGGCCGGTTCGCCAGACAGCACAACCGCATCGGTCTGCACCGGTTTGCCGTGGGTCAGGGTGCCGGTCTTGTCCAGCGCCAGCACCTGCAGGTTTCTTCCCATCTCCAGAAACGCCCCGCCTTTCACCAGAATGCCTCGTCGCGCTGCTGTCGCCAGTCCGCTGACGATGGTGACCGGCGTGGAGATCACCAGCGCACAGGGGCAGGCAATCACCAGCAACACCAGGGCGCGGTAAATCCAGTCGAGCCAGACCTGCACGCCGGCTGGTGCCAGATAAAGCGGCGGCGCAATGGCAACCAGCAATGCCAGTGCAAATACCACCGGTGTGTAGATGCGGGAAAACCGGTCCACGAAACGCTGGGTGGGTGAACGGGCACCCTGGGCCTCTTCCACCGCATGAATGATGCGGGCCAGGGTGGTGTCGGCGGCGATGGCGGTGACGCGGAATTCCAGCACGCCGGTCTGGTTGATGGTGCCGGCAAACAGGAGCTCATCCGGCCCTTTCTCCACCGGCAGGCTCTCGCCGGTGATGGGGGCCTGATTCACGGTGGAACGTCCCGCCACGACGGTGCCATCCAGCCCGATGCGCTCGCCAGGCAGCACCCGCACGATGGCCCCCACGGGCACGGCCTGGGTGGCCATCGCCCGCCACTGGCCATCGACCTGCCGCACGCTGGCCTGCTGCGGCGTCAGGTCCAGCAGGCCGCGAATGGCATTGCGGGCGCGGTCCAGCGAGCGGGCTTCGATCAGTTCCGCCACGGTAAACAGGAACATCACCATGGCGGCCTCGGGCCACTGGCCGATCAGCATGGCGCCAGTGACGGCGATGCTCATCAGGGCGTTGATGTTGAGGTTGCGGTTTTTCAGGGCGATCCAGCCCTTTTTGTAGGTGCCCAGGCCGACGCTGAGGATGGCCACCAGCGCCAGCAGCGCCGCCAGCCAGTGCGGCGCGTCCAGCCATTCCGACGCTTCCGCCGCCACCGCCATCAGGCCGGACAGCGCCAGCAAGGCCCAGGTGGATGCGGGCGTGGCAGACGCTTTATGGGCGGACACGGCGGATGGAGCCTGCCCGTCCGGAATCAGGTCCGGCGTAAAACCCAGCTCGCGGATGCCAGCCGCCACGGCATCGTGTGCCGCCGGCAACCGGGTAACCGTCAGCACCCGCTGCATCAGGTTGAATTCCAGCGCCTGCACGCCGGGCAGCCGTGACAACTTGTCGCGCAGCAGCTTTTCCTCGGTGGGGCAGTCCATCTGCACAATGCGGAAGCGGACGGTGTTGAGGCTGGCGACGGCCACCGGCACTTCGGGCAACACTGGCAAGGTCAGATTTTCTGCGCCCGGACCCTTGCTGCTACATCCGCCCTTCTCATCACAACATGCTGCCATCCCACCGCCCTCGACCGCTGCTCTTGGAGGAAGTAAACATCTTGAGTCTACTCCAGGGTCAAGGATTTTTTCTGGGCTTTTCCAGCGAGGAAGGAACCAGACAAACGGAAGGGCGTGCGGGGAATTACAGATCCGCCAGATCGAACAGGTCCGGACTCAGTTGCAGACCGGGGCGGTAATGATCGATCAGGGCCTGGGTGAAACGCCCCGCCCGCTCCGGCAGGCCCTCGCGCAGACGGCGCCGCACTTCCTGCAGGACGTTATGTTTGAAACCATCCGGATCGAACGGACCGCCACCACTGAGATTGTCGGTGCTGACACGGAAGCGGTGCCCTGCCGCCACGTTGAAGATCCATTCCAGTGCCTGGGGTTTGATTTCCAGTTGTTCGAATATCTGCTGCTGTTCACGGGAGCGGCCGTCGGGGGCGTACCAGTAGCCGAAGTCCACCTGGTTCCAGCGCGCCGGACCGGCGACACACCAGTGGGCAATTTCGTGCAATGCGCTGGTGAAGTAGCCGTGGGCGAAGATGATGCGGTGGAAAGGAATGTCCGCGTCGGCGGGCAGGTAGACAGGCTCGTGGTCGCCCCGCACCAGCCGGGTGTTGTGGCTGGCGGCAAACTGGGAATCAAACAGGGCGATCAGGTCGTCAACTGCGTGTGTCATCGGGTTCGGCTACAACGGGATCTCGGGCGCATTTCCGGGGCGCACATGATAAGCTGACCGGCCTTGTTGCAGCCAGTTTTTGGTCGCGGCACCCACCTGTTGGCGCGGAGTCTGGTATTGGAATTCCAGACCGTCTGCGGCCAGGGGTGAGCAGCGAAAAGAAAAAGCATCGCTTTTTCAGCTGCGAACGCCACGAGCTTGCAAG
>JBMOPR010000057.1:0-4146 GCA_049323075.1 Pseudomonadota bacterium | reverse complement strand
CGCACGTTGTTTCTGATTTGTTATTCTGGCTCTGGAGACAACAGAGCAATCCGGAACACCTGTCACTTGTATTTTCCGGTGAGCCGGGGCCGGACAGGCACGCTCGCCACTACTGCTTTCAACGCCATATTATCCTGCTCACAAGCTTAACGCCGCCACCGGACCGAAGCAACAAAAAGAGCGTCTTATTTGTACGGACAACTAATCAATATTTCGTATTTTATCCCGCAATATCGGCCTTTTTATCACATTCAACAGATAGAAACATATCAGGACATATTGCACAACAATCAACATCAACACATCCACCGGGCCTGACGCTGCATACTGCGCGGCATCCCTGACCCCAACAAAAAAAAGCCCGGCGCGGGCCGGGCAAAAGGTCTGCAATGCGAGGTGAGCGCCACCAGGCTAGTGCCTGGAAGCCATTGCAAAACTGTAGCGAAGATGATCGACATGACCTGATGGAGCCGGCGCAAAAATAAGAGGATTTTCGGTATTGCGGATGGCACCCATCTGCTCCGCAACCTGCTCAACGGTCCAGGCAGGTTGATATACACCTTGCGTTTCAGCGGCATAGGCGCGCGCTATACGACCGGCAATGGCAATCAGCATCTCTCCAGTAATGGTGCAACTCTCGTGTGCCATCCAGGCCACGGCCGGCGCAACAAGCTCCGGGTCCATGGGGGGATACTTGCTGGTATCCAAACCTTCCGCCATACGCGTCACGGCACCAGGAAGAATTACATTGCTCTTCACCCCGTATTCTTCGCCTTCGATTGCGGCCACATTGGATAAACCGATTAGCCCGGCTTTCGCCGCACTGTAGTTGACTACACCGCGATTTCCGTACAGACCGTTGATTGACCCTGTGAGCACAATACGGCCATACCCGGCTTCGCACATATAAGGAAAGGCTGCACGCACAACATGAAACCCCCCACGCAGATGCACATCGAGGACACTTTCGAAATCCGCATAGGACATTTCTTTCAACGCAGCCCGGCGCACGATGCCCGCGTTGTGAATGACAATATCGATCCTGCCGAAATGATCCAGCGCAGCCTTGATAATGGCTTCTCCGCCCTCCGGCGTTGCAACTGAGTCGGTATTGGCTACAGCCATGCCACCGGCAGAGATAATCTCCTGCACCACCTGTTGCGCAGGACCGATATCGTTGCCATCACCCGCCATGCTGACACCGGGATCATTGACCACAACCTTGGCTCCCCGCGACGCAAGAAGCCTGGCGTAAGCAGCTCCCAACCCCCTGCCGGCCCCGGTGATTACCGCTACCCGACCATCGAATCTCAACTCTGCCATTGGATTAACCCTGTCTTCCTAGTTTTCGGTTCGCCATTTCCCGAACGGGGAGCCGTATCGCAGGTTCAAAGTATATAGAATCACCCACCCACGAAACAACATGTCCAGATATTTTTTTGATTGAATCAACTATAGAAACTGGATTTTCAGGCTTTTTATCGTTATTTCAACAATTCAAAAATACAAATGTCCGTACAACTTAAACAAAACAGTAGCATCAGGGCGATTTGCCGCAGCAACAGGCCGCACAGCCTGGAACCCCTTTAACGCAGGGCCGCAGGCCTTTGACGGGATAATTTGCTTGCACAAAAACTGACTAAACGTTAGTTTAGTGAAGAAAGAACAGCAGAGCAACCTCACCCCGCGAGACTCGCTCCATGCCGCAGGCAATGAAGGAAATCAGGGCAAGCAAGGCCAGACGAACCTCCCGCAACGCAGGAAACAAACGGCTGTCTCGGATTCCAACCTGCCGGTTCACTGGCTAATTTCGCGCACAGCATGAAGACGCCGCCTCACTCCATCGATACCCTGCCACTCGCCCTGAGCGCCAATCTGGCGCTTGCCCGCTTCAAGCAATTGCCATCCGTCAAAGTGGATTCCTTGACAGGTGCCAGTCTGCTGTACGAACGCGCTGCCATGCTGAGGCTAACGCCGTCGCCCACAACTTCTCCCAATGGAAGTTGCCATTTGCTGGCCTGCCGTGACGCGCTGCTGGCCGTCAACCTGCCACGCAGCTCGGACTGGGAGCTGGTACCTGCCTGGCTTGGGCCCTGGCGGGACACCCCGAATATCGCTCCGGGCGACTGGGCTGCACTGGAGCACCCATGTCGTGAGCTGGTTGCCAGCGATTTGTTGCAGCAGGCACACAATCTGGGACTGGCCGTAGCAGTCGCCGATAAATTGCCACCACCCCCCTCACAACCGGTTCACATTCAACGTTTTCCTCCCGGCAACGCTGCAGCGCCACGGCAGCGCAACTCCGCCCCCCTGGTGGTGGACCTGTCCTCGCTCTGGGCCGGCCCGCTCTGCGGCTATTTATTGCAGCAAGCGGGGTGCAGGGTGATCAAGATAGAGGGCCTGAACCGACTGGATGGCGCCCGCACCGGATCGCCGGATTTTTATCGTCTGCTGAACCAGGGCAAGGAATCGGTAGTTCTGGATTTTCAGTCTGCTATTGGTATTGAGCGGCTGAAGCAGTTGATCGCGCACGCGGACATCGTGATAGAAGCGTCACGTCCCAGGGCGCTTCACAACCTCGGCATCCACGCTGAACAATGGCTGCAGTCACGGTCTGGACGGGTCTGGCTGAGCATTACCGGATATGGCAGACAGGGGGTCGATGGCGCACGCATCGGTTTTGGCGACGATACAGCGGCGGCGGCAGGACTCAGCCAGATCATGTTCGAAGCAACGGGCCACTACCAGATCGTGGGCGACGCAATTGCCGACCCGCTGACCGGTATCCACGCTGCACTGTCTGCCTGGCAACGCTATCTTGCGGGTGGCAATGCATTGGTCTCGCTATCGCTGCGAGACACAGTGTCTGCCTGCCTGCACAGCGAGCTGAATCTGGCACGCGAGAATGTGCTGGAATCCTGCCGGCAATGGCATCGGCTGGGCAATCAACTGCATCTGTTTTTTCCAGGAGGACATCGCATTCCGGTAACCAAGTGCGCGGAACCCGGACAGCACAACACGCCCGTACTGGATGAGCTGGATCTATTCGCAGGGGCCCTTCATCAACAACATCATCCATAGCTCCTTGATCGCATCGTTCAGCTTTTTCCGGGTGATGCGCGTAGGCCCCGTCATGGCGCGAAAGTTGGCTCCCGCCAGCCGTTCCATTGCCGTGAACAGCACCAGCACCAGCGACAGCGGATTTTTGGCATGGGGCTGCGACTGCGCGACTTTCTTTTCCAGGCCCTCGATAATGTCCCGGGTGGAATCCAGCCGGAACTGCAGAAAGCGGAGATTGCCCTGGTCAGCTTCCTGATTGCGAATGCGCAGCTCCACCGAATGCTTTTCCCAGACATTCATATAGGAATCAACAAACTCGGACACCATCGCCTCCATGTTGTCCATGGTCCATTCACGGTTCAGCACATCCATGATGCGGCCGAGATCCTGATCCGCCTCTTCAACACAGGCGAACAGCACATCCTCGATATCGGTGAAATACACATAAAAAGTGGAAGTGGAAGTGTCGGCCTCATAGGCGACATCGGCGACGGTGAGATCCTTGTAGGAAGAATCCCTGATGAGCTCAAGCGCCTTTTCCATTATGCGCTTGCGCATGACCAGCCCCTTGCGACCCATCTTCTGCCCGTGCTTGTTCAGCAACGTCTTTTCCACCCTGATGTCTCCACAAATGCCTTTTTCGGAACCTTGCCGGATTTGCCAACCCGCGATGCAATAACTGACGATTATTATCTTTTGTGGTAGGTTATGCAAACACGCCCGAGCGTTCCCCACGATTACGCGACCCGGTTACGGGATGCGAATACTCAACGGGGAATCCCAACCAATGACAGCACCGTGAAATGTTGATCAGGAACGCCGAAATCTATCAGGCAGGTCTGAACGACCTGCGCATCGACCGGGGCATCATCAGCGAAATCGGCTGCCTTTCCTGCCGCCCCAACGAAACCGTTGTGGATGCACTCGGCGGCGCACTGATCCCCGGCCTCAACGATCATCATATTCATTTCCTCAGTTTTGCTGCGTCTCTGGCCTCCATAGATTGCAGCCCTGCCGCCACACCCAACCGCGAGGAACTGGCCGCACTTTTGCAACAACAAACCGCAAGCAATGCGTGGTTAAGGG
>JBMOPR010000056.1:0-4166 GCA_049323075.1 Pseudomonadota bacterium | reverse complement strand
GCAGTTCATCTTCAAGCCCGGTTTCTCCACCGCCGAGAAGGTGACGCAGATCTCCGGCCGTGGCGTGGGCATGGACGTGGTGCACAGCGAGATCAAGCAGCTGGGCGGTAACGTGAAAATCCACTCCGCGCCGGGCGCCGGTTCCCAGTTCACCATCCGCCTGCCGTTCACCGTGTCGGTGAACCGCGCGCTGATGGTGCGGGTGGGCGAAGACCTGTATGCGATTCCGCTCAACAACATCGAAGGTATCGTGCGGGTCAGCCCGTATGAACTGGAAGCCTACTACTCGCCGGAAGCGCCCAAGTTCGAATATGCCGGCCAGTCCTACAGCATGCGTTACCTGGGCCGCTACGTGCACAACATCCCGATGCCGAACCTGGTGGGCCATTCGCGTCCGCTGCCGGTGCTGCTGGTGCGGGGCGGTGAACACGCGGTGGCGCTGCAGGTGGACTCGCTGGTGGGTTCCCGCGAAATCGTCGTTAAATCGGTAGGCCCGCAGCTGGCCGCAGTGAGCGGTATTTCCGGCGCCACCATTCTCGGTGACGGCAGCGTGGTCATCATTCTGGATCTGGGTGCGGTGATCCGCGCCGAGCAGGCGCAGTTCAGCCGGCAGGAGGCCGCCATTGCCGCCGCCGCCAAACTGGTACCGGTGCTGGAGCCGGTGAACGCCACTCCGCTGGTCATGGTGGTGGACGATTCGGTTACCGTGCGCAAGGTGACCAGCCGCCTGCTGGAACGCAACGGCTACGACGTCCTGACCGCGAAGGATGGCGTCGATGCCATCACCCAGCTGCAGGAATGCAAGCCGGACGTGATGCTGCTGGACATCGAAATGCCGCGCATGGACGGCTTCGAGGTGGCCACGCTGGTGCGTCATGACGAGCGCCTGAAAAATACGCCGATCATCATGATCACCTCGCGCACTGGCGAGAAACACCGCGACCGCGCGCTCAGCATCGGCGTCAACCGGTACATGGGCAAGCCCTATCAGGAAACCCAGTTGCTGCAGAATATCGAAGAGCTGATCAGGCAGGGCAGGTAGTGTGGGTCAGAAACAAAACCCCCAGGTGGGGGTGATTGCGGATTCAACGTTGCAGCGGCATGCCGTCTGCAAAGCCATCGAGGCGGCAGGCTACGGTGTCGCACTGACATTGCCGCCCGACAAGGTGGACGACCAGGTCATCAGCGACAGCAAGACCGATGTCTGGCTGGTGGACATCGAGGACGAGGACAAATGGTCCGACTTCATCGTCCACCTGTTCGAAGCCGCCAAGGTGCCCATCCTGCTGGGGGAAGGCCACGCTCCCAGCCTCAACAGCCTGCAGTTCCAGCGCTGGGAACGGAAGATTTTTGACAAGCTGCAGGAAATCGTCGGCGAGCCGGTGCGGCCGCCGCTGGACCTGTCCACCGTGATTGCACCCAAAGCCGAACCTATGCCGCTGCCACCGCAATTGCAAGGCAAGCAGCACGCGGGGGAAGCGGCCTCGTATATCTGGGTGCTGGGCGCGTCCCTCGGCGGACCCAACGCGGTGAAAGAATTTCTCGATGCGCTACCGGCCGGTCTGCCGATTGCGTTCCTGATCGCCCAGCACATCGACGCCGGTTTTGAAGACACCCTCACCAAGGTGTGGGGCAAGAACAGCGCCTTCAGTTTCGTGAAACCGGAACTGGGCAACCGCCTCAGCCACGGCCAGATCATGATTGCGCCCATCGAGCAGGTGATGTGTCTGAACCGCAACGCCGAGGTGATGCTGTTCGACGAACCCTGGGAAGGGCCCTACTCACCGTCCATCGACCAGGTGATGAGCCTGATGGCCGACAACCTGGGCCAGCAGACCGGCGCCATCCTGTTCAGCGGCATGGGCAGCGACGGCGCGGTGGCGGCGGTGAAACTGAAAGACATGAATATCCCGGTGTGGGCGCAAACCGCCGCCACCTGTGCCAACAGCAGCATGCCCGATTCGGCCCGCGCCACCGGCTGCGTCAGCTTCAGCGGCTCGCCGGTGCAGCTGGCGCAACAGTTCACCCGCCATGCGGCGGAGCATTTCGTCGATATACTGAATATCTGAACCGTTTTCACATAGGACACGACCATGGCCAACCACCTGCCCGAACAGATCGCCAGCCTGCTCATCCCCATGGTAGGGCGCCCTTTGCTGCTGCCCAACGTGGCGGTGGCCGAGATCGTGCCCTGGCAGGAACCCGAGCGCCTGGAAGGCAAACCGCACTGGGTGCTGGGCGAGGTGGAATGGCGTGGCATCAAGGTGCCGGTGATTTCGCTGGAGCTGATGAACGACCCCGATCTGGAAGACGCCTACCAGGGCAATCGTCTGGCGGTGCTGAACGGTGTGGGGCAGACCCAGCGCCCGTTCTATGCACTGTCGGCACAGGGCATTCCGCGACTGGTGCGGGTGTTTCCGGACGAAATCGGCAACGAGCAGGATGCCACCGAGGAAATGTCCTACGCCATGCACGTTCAGGTCAGCGGCGAGCGGGCGGTGATTCCGGATCTGGTGGCCGTGGAAAAGCAGCTGGACGCGGTGCTGTAACGCGCTATTCGCCGCACCACACCCCCACTTTTTCGCTCAATGATTGAGCTGCATCAAACGGGCTGTATATTCTCCAACCAGTCCCCCTGAGAACGATTATGCTCCGGTCCATGGAGCACGATTCGGGGGGATCTGCCATGTCACTTTCAATTTCTTTCTCACGTCTTGCCTGCACTCTTGCCTGCTGTGCACTTCTGAATGCCTGCGACAGCGGCGGCAGTGGTGGCGGCAGCAGCAACCGTGGCACCAACCCGCCACCACCACCGCCGGACTCGGGTACCTGGGGCGCTGCGTCGCTGGTGGAAAACCAGGGCAATGACGCCAGCCAGCCGAAAGTGGCGGTGGATGCCAACGGCAACGCGATTGCAGTGTGGAAGCAAATGGACGGCGGCCGTTACAACCTGTGGGCCAACCGCTATGAACCGGATACCGGCTGGGGCACTCCGCAGCTGCTGGAAAACCTGGATTACGGCAACGTCGATCAGGCCGACATCGCGATCGATGCCAACGGCAATGCCCTGGTGGCCTGGTGGGAACTGGGCGCCGCGGGGAAGGCCAGCATCATGGCGGCGTACTACACCGCCGGCACCGGCTGGGGCCCGGCAACACTGCTGGAACTGAATGACAGCGGCGATGCCACCACACCCAAGGTCGCCTTTGACGCCGACGGCAATGCACTGGTCGTCTGGTTCCAGTACGACGGTTCGCATTACTACGTCTGGTCCAACCGCTACAACCCGGGTACCGGCTGGGCCGGGGTCGAGTTCATTCAAACCTACACCGCCCAGTCGGGCTATTACCCGGAACTGGCGATGACGGCAGACGGCAACGCCGTGGCGTTCTGGCAGCAGCTCGATCCCGGCCTGACCAGCACCATGTGGTCCAACCACTACACTGCGGGGGTCGGCTGGAGTACGGCGGAACAGGTGTCATTATCCAGCGGCTTTGCCTACAGCCATGACGTGGCGATCGATGCGGCCGGCAACGCCATCGCGGTCTGGGGTGTCATGGAGAGCGGGCTTTACAGCGTGTGGGCCAGTCACTACGACACGGTGGCGGGCTGGAGCACGCCGGAGCTGGTGGAAACGCAGAATACTGGCAGCGCCTACTATCCGCGGATTGTGATGGACAGTACCGGCAACGCCATGGCGGTCTGGCTCCAGTCCAACGGCACCTACTACAGCCTGTGGGCCCGACGGTACGAGGCTGGTGCCGGCTGGGGTGCGGTCCAGCTGATTGAAACCGAAGAAACCGGCAATGCTTCTCCGGCGCAGCTGGCGATGGATGCCAGCGGCAACGTGCTGGTGGTGTGGCAGCAATACGATGGTAGCCAGTATCACATCTGGTCCAACCGCTATGTCGCGGGCAGTGGCTGGCGCACGGCAGAGTTGCTGGAAACCGGTGCAGGCAGTGCAGCCGCGCCGCAGGTTGCCGTCGCTTCCAATGGCGATGGCGTGGCGGTGTGGCAGCAGCTTGAGGGCTCGACCAACCACATCTGGTCGCGCCGGTTTGAATAGCCGGTCGTCGGCAACCGCGTCAGAAATCCCCGCGCAGTTTGAACCCCGCCAGTTCCTTCGCCAGCGTGCGCTGGAACAGGGCGGGGCCCACCCAGGTGTA
>JBMOPR010000055.1:0-4176 GCA_049323075.1 Pseudomonadota bacterium | reverse complement strand
GTGAAGCAGGCACTGGAAATGACGCTGCGCCATCACGAGCCCTACCCGGCGGTGGTGGTGGACCGGCAATGGAATCTGGTGCTGCGCAATGCGGCGGCCGATCGTTTCATCGGCCTGCTGGGGGATCAGGAAAAAGTATGGCAGCAGGTGGATCCGTCGGGCCACTACAACGTGATGCGCATGACCTTTCATCCTGCCGGCATGCAGCCACTGCTGCAGAACTGGGAACAGACGGCAACGCTGCTGCTGTCGCGCCTGCAGCGGGAAGTCACCGCCGATCCTGCCAATGCAGCGCTGCGCGCACTGTTCGACGATATCTGCGCCCTGCCTGCCATTCCGGCGCAGTGGCGCAACCGCGTGTGGAATTCCGTGCCGCCGCCGATCCTGCCGCTGGAAATCGGCATGGGCAATGTGGCGCTGAAAGTGTTCACCATGATTTCCACCTTCGGCACTGCGCTGGATGTCACCGCCGACGAACTGCGGGTGGAAACCTTTTTTCCGGCCGATGAATTTTCAGCGCAGTTTTTCCGCACGCTGGCGCAGAACACCACAGTTGCATGATTCAGTACATGACAGCCTTGCCAGCAAAGGTGCGGTAGCGGTATTCGCCGTACACGCCATCGCGCCACGCCAGCAGATCGGCAAATTCCTGCGCCAGGTCCGGACAGGTCCAGCAGGATTGCGACGCCGGGCCCAGCGGAATATGGCGGCTCTGTGCCGGCCGGATCACCTGCAGCGCTGCGATGATGGTGATATCCGCGTAGGAAAATCCGCTGTCCAGCAGGAAGGATTTGCCGTTCAGCTGTTGGCGCACCTGCAGCAGCAATTCCCGCAGCAACACCTGCTGGTCGGCGTCACTGCGGCGCGGATCGGCGTATTTTTTTCCCAGCACACGATAGGCATTGCGTGCCAGTGGCACCAGATGCGGACGCAGTGCAGCAGGAAACAGGTCGGGAATCGATTCCTGCAGCGCAGTGTTGTTGGCCAGCGTGCGTTTCACCGTCAGAATACGGCCGGCGTAAAAAATCTGCTCGCTCAGCTGATTCATTTTTTCCACAGTGTTGTGTTGTTCGCGCGGAATTAGTCCCGCAGCCGGTTGTTCGCGTGCGGCGTATCGGGCAATGTCCCACGAATCCGGCAGATTGACGCCCGGCCCCAGCAAGATAGGCACCGAAATGGGCCCGAACAGCCGCCGCGAGCGCAGCCGCACCCAGGGCGTGGTGATCTGGGGCAGATATTCCTCGAACAGGTAAGGCAGGGCGACATAATCCAGCGCCCAGCGTGCCCGCTCCGTGGCCGGTGACACCGACAGTCCGATCAATCGCAGCACAGGTGTTACTCCAGGTCAGTCATGGTTGGCATAATCCTACAGGGCCTCCGCATTCTCCGGTATTGCCGTAGTTGACAATCCGGCGCGGGAAAGCGATGGTGCGCGCATCACAGCTCGCGCTTGCGCGGCTGGCCTGACAACGGAGAAGCAACGATGGCGAACCGATTCATCCTGCCGGCCCTTGGCCTGCTGCTGGTAATGAGCGCACCGGTCATGGCGGAACCGCTGGAAGACTGCGTGGCGCAGCGCGTGATGAAGGCCAGTGACAATAAATCGATGCAGTCGATCCGGGCGTCGTGTGAGAAAAAGCAGGCGAAATCCGAACCCAGCCGCAAGTCACAGATCATGGACTGCCTGCGGGAGCGGGCCCTGACCGCCACCGATGACGCATCCGCCGCCAGCGTGCGCCAGGAATGCAAGACGCAGGTGGATTCCGGCAAGGAAGTGCCGAAAAAATTTGCCGCCGCCCGCAGCGTCGAAATGAACCCGGATGTGATTTCGCCCCTGCGCCAGAACTATATCCTGCCTTACACTTACAACTCGTCGCCCAACCAGGAATCCTATCAGGTGTCCGGTGACGGCGAGCCGCTCGACAATGAGGAAGCCAAACTGCAGATCAGCCTGAAAGTGCCGCTGACCTATCAGGATCTGCTGACCCCCAACGACGGCATTTATTTCGGCTTCACGCTGAAATCGTTCTGGCAGGTGTACAACCACGACATCTCCGCACCGTTTCGCGAAACCAATTACCGGCCGGAGATTTTTTATCTGGCGCCGCTGCCGATTGAAGCCACGCGTGGCACCTGGTTCGGGCGCGTCGGGCTGGAGCATGAATCCAACGGTCGCACCCAGCTTCTCAGCCGTAGCTGGAACCGCGCCTACGTCACGCTGGGCTATGCCGAAACCGACTGGGCGCTGGCGATCCAGCCCTGGTATCGCTTTCCCGAAGAAAAAAAGTTCGATGATGGGGATCCGGCTACACCACCCGAATCCGAGGGTGACGACAATCCGGACATCGAAGATTACATGGGCTACTACGAAATGAACGGCGCCTACCGCTGGGGGCCGCTGGAACTGAGCGGCATGTTCCGCCGCAATTTCGCCCAGGGCCACGGTGCCTACGAATTGGGCCTGAGCTTTCCCCTGTGGGGCCGGCTGCGGGGTTATACCCAGTATTTTGACGGCTACGGCGAGAGCCTGATCGACTACAACCACAAGAACCAGCGTATCGGCGTGGGCGTGCTGCTGACGGAT
Organism: Pseudomonadota bacterium; assembly: GCA_049323075.1. GTDB lineage: Bacteria > Pseudomonadota > Gammaproteobacteria > Pseudomonadales > Ketobacteraceae > Ch67. The sequence goes on along the minus strand of JBMOPR010000055.1, from coordinate 1,592 downwards.
ATGTTCTAACCGTGCGGTGCTTGCCTCAGCGCACATCGCAGGCGCGAGGTCCCTGCCGTGAATATTACCGGTCAGGGGTCGCGGCGCGACGGTTCATGCCTGGTTTATAATTGATCAATCTGCGTTATCCCATTGCACTGCTGGAGTTGTTTATGTCGGGTGAATCCATCACCGCGTCCCGTCTGCCCCTGTGGCTGAAAATCCTCTATTCCGCATTTGTTGCCGTGCTGGTGCCGCACTACTGGCAGGCTTACGGCCCCACCAATTTTCTCTATTTCTGCGACATCGCCCTGCTGCTCACCGTGGCGGCGCTGTGGTGGGAATCGGCGCTGCTGGCCTCGGCCCGCGCCCTAGGCCTCCTGCTGCCGCAGTGTCTGTGGATGGCGGATTTCCTCACCGCGCTGGCGGGCTGGCCCCTCACCGGCATGACCGGCTACATGTTCAACGACGCCATCCCCCTGTTCGCCCGCTTTCTGTCGTTTTTCCATTTCTGGTTGCCGATCCTGCTGGTGTGGCTGGTGATGCGGCTGGGCTATGACCGCCGCGCCCTGCCCCTGTGGACCGCCGTTGCCTGGGCTGCCATGTGGATCTCGTGGCTGTTCCTGCCGGCGCCGCCCGCCCCGGTGGATAACACCGCCCTGCCGGTGAATGTGAACTACGTGTACGGCATGAATGACCAGGCGCCGCAAAACTGGATGCCGGGCTGGGCCTGGTTTGGACTGCTGCTGGTGGCGCTGCCGGTGCTGATCTACCTGCCCACCCATTACGTACTGGCGCGGATCTGGGCTGACAAAAAGTTACCGGCGGCGGTCATTGACTGAAAAGTCACTTGATTATAGTTTGGGCGCTCCATGATTTAGAACCGACCGGTTTCGCATTTGGAGCGCCCGATGTCCTACAGCACCCCTGAAATCAGCCAGTTGCAGAAAACCCTCGCTCCCGCTGTTTACGGTCCCCTTGACCTGGACATCCAGCCGGAGCGTTTCCGCACCGAGCTGGGGGCCAACAGCATCGTCCGCGACAATCCGCGCATCCAGGCCCTGCTGGCCGATCCGCAGAAAGTTGAACTGTTCCGCCAGCTCACCCTGATGGGTGATCCGCTGGCGGATGCCTTTGCCGCGCTGATTCCCCAACTGGGTTACCCCAAGGCCCGCGCCATGCTCGATCAGGCGGCGGCACATGGGGTCGCCAGTGTTCCCGACGCACCGCAGGAACTGATCGACCTGATGCAGTCGGTGGAACAGGAACCGGCCTGGGTGGACTGGGACAAGATCGAATACGCGGCGGAAAACGCCCGCCTGCTGACGGCACTGGTGGGCGAGGCCATCATCCGCGTCGCTTTCATGATGACTTACGTGAACGGCTACCAGGGCTTGCCCATGGTGATCACCGGGGCGCTCACCAGCGAATCCGCCGCCAAGCGCATGAAGGAAACCATCAGCACCTTCAAGATGGCGACCCTGCCCGGCGCGCTGAAACGCGGCGGCGTGGCCTATCAATCGGCGGTGAAGGTGCGGGTGATGCATGCCATGGTGCGCACCAGCCTGCTGAAACGGCCGCAGCAGTGGGATTACCAGGTGTACGGGGTGCCG
>JBMOPR010000054.1:0-4178 GCA_049323075.1 Pseudomonadota bacterium | reverse complement strand
ATTCATGAAGGTGACACCTGGAAACTGGTGAACCTGCTGTCGTCCAACGGCACCTTCGTCAACAGCGAACGGATTCAGACAGCGTATCTGAACAGTGGCGACGAACTGCGTTTCGGTTCCGTGGCGTTGCTGTTCCAGCTGCCGGGTGGTGCGATTATCAAATCCGCCGAAGCGGAAGCCACTGCGGCGGAGCCGAAAAAATCAGGTCCCGCCAGCAAGACGGGCCTGATTGCTGCCATTGTGGCTTTTCTGTTGGTGCTGGTGGTGGGCGCGCTGGTGCTGCTCTGACAGGCCAGCGTCCATCAGGTGATTTACCGTTTTTTTCAGCCTTCAGTTTTCACAATCCAGCGCCCTGGCATTTGCCGGGGCTGCTTCCCTTACTGTCCGTTCAATTGCCAGTTGTAATCGATGTCGGCGTCGATGCTCGATTTTTCCGGCAGCGACTGATAGCGGCGCAGGAATTTTTCCACCCCGCCACTCACGGCAAAATCATCTTCGAACCAGCTGAATATTTTCGACACGTGCACCGTGTCCTCTTTCAGGTAAAGTCCCTTGTTTTTATTGGCGAGAAATAATTTCGCCTGATCGTCCAGCTGTGTTTCCAGCGTGGCGGCGCGAAAGGGTTCGTTGCGCAGATCCGGGCAGCTCACCGACGCGCAGACGATCGCCATGTGAATCCGTGGCTCACCCATTGAACGCAGAAAATCATCCTCCACCTGCTGCAGTGTGACGGTCTTGCCATCCAGTGTTCCCACCGGTTTTTTCCACACGGGTCTTAGCAGTGAGCCGGCGTCCTTGATGCTGTCCACCGGCCAGTGGTCCAGCACCATCTTCAACGCAAAAATATTGTAGGCGTTGATGTGGAAGGCCAGCTTCTCCTGCGGAGATGCCAGCTGTGCCACCGGATGCTGTTCCACCAGCGCCACCACCTGCGGCCACAGCGGATCGTTTTTCAGCGCACTGTAGTTCACCAGATTCAGCGCCACGCCGTCCCGTTCGCCGGAGCGAACGTGTTTTTCCAGCAATTGTGCATAGGGCGTCCAGTCGGGCTCTGCGGCAACGGCCGGCATGGCCAGCAACAGGCCGCCGGCCAGCATGACGGGCGGCAGCGATTTCGATCGACGTTTCAAAAAACAAGTCAGTTGCTTCAGCATCGGTTTGTCCTGAATGGGTAATCCTGATGCTGATCTTACTGAAATCCCTGCCCCGGAACACGCTGGATCGTGACGCAAGCGCTCAGGCCGATATTCCCACTTCCAGTGTGGCGACATAACCGGAGCTGACATTGCCGCTGACGCTGGCCATCTGGTAGGTAGTGCCGTCGCTGAATACGTTGTCGCTGGCGAAACTGGTGACTGACGTGTTCTGTCCCCGCCCCACATAAAGTGCGGACGCATATACCGCCTGGGTGACCGCCTGTGGAAACGCGAGTTGCGAGGTGGCGGTGGCGATGGATTCGCTGTACAGGTACACCTGAAAATGAATATGGGTGATGCGGCCGCTGTACCAGCCGGGATAGATCGTCGTGAAGGTCACTTCGCCGTTGCTGTCCACGTCCTGGATGCCGCGGCAGAAGGTTTCGCCCACGGTGTTGCTGCCCGGCTGGCTGTAACCGGAATAGAGGCCGTCCTTGTCGCAGTGCCAGATGTAAACCGACGCACTGGTGACGGGCGCGCAGCTGTCGTTCACGTTCACCAGTTTCAGTTTGACCGTCAGTGGTACGCCGGATCTGCCTTCGGTGATGTCGCTGCGCACCATCGCGGAATTGCTCAGAATCGCCAGCAGGGGATAGGGCCCCTGGGTTTCCTGGGGAATCAGGGTGCAAGTGCCGTCACCGGTGCTTGTGGTGGTGTCGTCCGAGCCGGTGCCGGTATCGCTGTCGTCAGTGGTTTCTTCTGTGCTGGTACTGTCTGCGCCGCAGCCAAACAGGAGTGCACTGCTGACGATGCCCAGTGCGCCCAGCGCCTTGCGCCGGCTCAGGTTCAGTTTGTCGTTGGGTGTGGAATCGGATTGGGGGGTGGGGGAATTGACCGGCATGGCTTGCGCTCTCGTGCGGAATCGAGTCACCACGCTACGATTCAATTGTGCAGCAAATGGTGAGCAATCGCGCAAGTGCGACCGGCGACGCGCACTTGCACGTCAACTGTGATCCGTTTCTTCGCGCAATGCGTGCTATAGCAGATCCAGCAGCAGCAGGGATTTTGCGCTGGTGTTGTAGGAGCCCAGTTCGCGGTGGTGCTGTTCGATCTGGTCCAGTGTCTGCTTGCGGCTCATTCCCTGGCTGCAGCAGGTGTGCGCTTCCGTCATCTTGTCTCCGAAATCGACATCGCGGATCAGTGCGCAGGCCAGTTTGTGCAACCAGTTTTCCTCGGAATGCCAGCTGCTGGTGGTGCGTTTGGCGATGCGGCACCACATGGCGTACAGATCCAGATTGCTGGTGTGGAACAGGCCATGGAAAGCATGGTTGCCGGCATGCTCGCGAAAATACGCGGTGACTTCATCGGCAAAAAATTCTGAACAGACTTCAAACGCGTGGATGGCTTTGGCCATCAGTTCCGGTGACAGGGTAGCGGCGGGATTGGGTGCCAGCACGTGGTCCACGCGCTCGACAACCCAGTGGCCGATCTGCTCGGACCGTGGCGGTACGTCGCCCAGCAATGGAAAAGCGTGGGATCGGATGGCCGCCACCAGATCGTCAAAATAGTCGATGCTGAAATAGTTTCGGTCGTTCCAGTTCATGTGCTGTCTCCGTTGTATTTTCGGTTGATGCGCCCCCGCGTTTACCAAAATACCGGTATCTTTCCATGACAGATTTGTGACCAAAATTAATGCAACTGACCGCGGGCGTTGGCGGTCTGGGCCGGATTCTGGACCCCTTGTCTGCAGCCCGTCAACTGGCCCTGGCGCCGCTTGAGGGACTATTCCAGCGGGCATTGACCTGCGTCGGAATGCAGCGCACCTGGGTGCACGCGCCGCCGCGCACCGTGAATGCGAATGTCATTTCAGTCAGGTAAATGGATTCGACAGATGATGGCGGCGGCGTTTAAATGATCCGGTGCGCGGCAGGAGAACATTCCATGAATTCCCACGACCCTACTTCACCGTTCAGCTGGAAAGTGCTGGATGACGTGCCATGCAATGCGGCTGGCAATCCACCCTTGCCGGCCGCGCCCGATCCGCTGCGACGGGATCTGCTCAAGGGCGGCATCGGTGTTGCGCTGCTTGGCTTTTTCGGTAGCTCGGTGTCGGCCTGCGCTGCCGCCTGCAGAAATGCACCCTTGCAAGGCTTGCTCGGTTTCACCGGCATCGAGCCGCAAACCGATCCAGCGTTCGACCGCATTGTCATTGCGCCGGGCTACCAGGCGCGTGCTTTTTTTTCCTGGGGCGATCCGGTGCTGCCTGGCGCGCCGGTGTGGCAACCGGATGCTGCAGATGACTGGCGGGCGCAGTTGCAGCAGGCGGGCGACAATCATGATGGCATGCATTATTTTCCGTTTCCGGATGCGCCCAACGATCACGGCCTGCTGGTGATCAATCATGAATTCGTCAGCGCCACGTTGCATCCGCAGGGCATGACCCGTGTCGACGGCAAACGCCCGCTGGCGGAAGTGAAAAAAGAGCAGGCGGCCCACGGCGTCAGCGTGATCGAAGTGCGCAAGAATGTTGCCGGCCAGTGGCAGCGGGTATCAGATTCCCGTTTCAACCGTCGCCTGTCTGCGCTGACGCCCATGGCGATCGGCGGACCGCTGGCCGGACATGATCTGATGAAAACCGCCAGCGATCCGGAAGGTCGCACGGTGCTGGGCACCATCGCCAATTGCGCCATGGGATTCACGCCCTGGGGCACCTACCTGATCTGCGAGGAAAACTGGCACCTTTATTTCGTCAATCGCGACGTGGCCGATCTTGCGCGCCGGGTGTCGCACAATCGTTACGGCATCTCGTCCGCCGGTGGCAGCCAGATCTATGGCTGGGAGACCGCCGATCCCCGCTTCGATGCCACGCCGCAATCGGGCCAGCCTTTCGGCGGCCATGTGCAGGAGCCGCACCGCTTTGGCTGGGTGGTGGAATTCGATCCGTTCGATCCCGACTGTGTGCCGGTGAAACGCACGGCGCTGGGGCGTTTCTGCCGCGAAGGCGCCAGCGTGGCGCAGGGCCCGGACGGACGTCTGGCAATC
>JBMOPR010000053.1:0-4178 GCA_049323075.1 Pseudomonadota bacterium | reverse complement strand
CCCAATGTGGGCAAGTCCACCCTGATGAACCACTTGCTGGGGCAGAAGATCAGTATCACCTCGCGCAAACCGCAGACTACCCGTCACCGGGTGTTGGGCATCAAGACTGAAAACGGTGTGCAGGCCATTTACGTGGACACGCCGGGCATCCACGCCGATGAACCCAAGGCCATCAACCGCATGATGAATCGCGCCGCCACGAGTTCGGTGCGCGACGTCGATGTGGTGGTGATGGTGGTGGATGGATTGAAGTGGAATGATGGCGACGAGCATGTGCTGCGCAAGATCCGCTCCACACCGTCGCCGGTGATCCTGGCCATCAACAAGGTGGACGAAATCGAGGACAAGGCGGCGTTGCTGCCGCACATCGAGATGCTGGCTCAAAAACGTCAGTTTGCTGCCATCGTGCCCATCTCTGCCCTGCGCAACAAGCAGCTGGACCAGTTGGAGCAGGAAGTGAATTCCCGCCTGCCGCTGAGCGAGCTGTTTTATCCGGAAGACCAGATCACCGACCGTTCCCAGCGTTTTCTGGCAGCGGAAATCGTGCGCGAAAAAATCATGCGCCAGCTGGGCAAGGAATTGCCTTACGCCTGCGCAGTTGAGATCGAAGAGTTCGTGTTTGAGAATGGCGTCTGGCACATCGGTGCGCTGATTCTGGTGGAAAAAGACAGCCAGAAACGCATCGTGATCGGTGACAACGGCGAGCGGCTGCGCAAGATTGGCACCGAGGCCCGCATCGACATGGAAAAGATGCTGGAATGCAAGGTGATGCTGAAAACCTGGGTCAAGGTGAAGAGCGGCTGGGCTGATGATGAGCGTGCCCTGCGCAGTCTGGGCTACGGTGATGACAATAAATGATCCGGATTATGGCTACCTTCTGCATGCGCGGCCCCTGCGCGACACCAGTCTGATCGGTGAATTTTTCCTGCGCCGCCACGGCCGCATTTCCATCGTCTATAAACATCTGAAAAAGGAAGGCAGGCAGGGCGCAAAAGCCCGTCTGCTGCAACCTTTTACCCCCCTCGCCATTACCTTTGACGGCAAACAGGATCTGAAAAGCGGGCGTCTGCTGGAAGCGGCGGCGGCCTCGGTGATGCTGACCGGCACGGCACTGTTCAGCGGCATGTACCTGAACGAATTGCTGGTGCGGCTGTTGCACAAGGAAGAAGCCCTGCCGGAGCTGTTTCAGCACTACGAAGCTACGTTGCGCCAGTTGCAGGACATGCCGCCGGAAATTCCGCTGCGTCTGTTTGAGCAAAACCTGCTGCTGGAACTGGGCTACGAACTGGTACTGGACCGCGACACGGAAGGCCAACCGGTGCAGCGCGATGGCCACTACCTGTACGAGGCCGACAGTGGTTTCGTTCGCTTGCTGCAGCTGCCGAAAGAACCGTCCCGTCTGCGCCGTTGTTTCAGTGGCGCGCACTTGCTTGAAATCCACCGGCAGGCATATGAAGATAGCGCGGTGCGGGCAGCGGCCAAGCAGTTGAGCCGGCTGGCGCTGGCGCCACATCTGGGCGACAGGCCGCTGCACAGCCGCGAACTGTTCCAGCAGCTGGCCAAACGCTGAAATTGCCAGAAAAATCAGCCGTCGATCCACCAGGCAGTTGGTCGGGTATCGCGCCGGATTGAGCATGGGTCGGTGCGCACAAACTCAATGCCGTCAATGTCAACGCTGTCATGGAATGAAGAGGCCATCATGAATCTGCATAATCGAATTCTGCTGGGTGTGAACGTGGATCATGTCGCCACCTTGCGCCAGGCGCGCGGCACCCGTTATCCCGATCCGGTGCAGGCGGCGCTGGATGCGGAAGAGGCTGGCGCCGATGGCATCACCGTACACCTGCGGGAGGACCGCCGTCATATCCAGGAACGCGATGTTCGTATTCTGATGGATACGCTGCAGACCCGTGTCAATCTGGAAATGGCCGTCACCAGCGAGATGCTGGCTTATGCCGAATTCATCAAGCCACCTCATTGTTGTCTGGTGCCGGAAAAACGGCAGGAGCTGACCACTGAAGGCGGGCTGGATGTGGTGGGCAACTTCGACCGGATCAAGGCAGCCTGCGACCGGTTGGGCGCGGCGGGAATCGAAGTGTCGTTGTTTATCGATGCGGATCAGGCGCAGATCGAAGCGGCGGCCAGGGCCGGTGCGCCGGTCATCGAAATTCACACCGGCGCCTATGCCGATGCTGAAACCGATACAGCCTTGCAGGCGGAGTTCCAGCGCATTCGCGCCGGCGTGGACATCGGCTTGCAGAACGGACTGGTCGTGAATGCCGGCCACGGTTTGAACTACCAGAATGTGGAACCGATTGCGGCCATACCCGGTATTACCGAATTGAACATTGGTCACGGAATCATTGCCCGGGCCGTTTTTACCGGCCTGAAAGAGGCGGTGCGTGAAATGAAGCGACTGATGCTGCAGGCGCGGGCATGATCGTCGGTATCGGCACTGACATTATTGCCGTGGAGCGGATGGCGGAATCCTTCGCACGCATGGGCGATGCCTATCCGCGCCGTCTGCTCACCGAATCCGAATTTGCCGAATTCCAGAAGCGCAGCGATATCAACAAGGCGGCGTATCTGGCCAAGCGGTTTGCGGCGAAAGAGGCGGCGGTGAAGGCTCTCGGCACCGGATTTGCCGACGGTATCACCTGGAAACACGTCAACATTCACAACAACGAAAAAGGCGCGCCGGTCATGACGTTGACGGGCAGAGCGCTGGAACATGCCAACACGCTGGGTGTCACCCGTGTGCATCTGTCAATTTCCGACGAAAAAGAGCACGCGGTGGCGTTCGTCATTCTGGAATCGGACGTACAAGGAGTTGCATCATGAAATGCACCAGTTGCAAACAGGGCAGCCTGCAGCCTGCCTATCTGGACCAGCTGTTTCCCTGCCACACCTGCGATCATTGTGGTGGCAACTGGATTCTGCTGGGGGACTATCTGGCCTGGAAGGAAGCCAACAAGGATTATGTCTTTGCACCGGAAGCAGGTGAGCCGGTGGCGGAGGATCACAAGCAGGCGTTGCTGTGTCCTGTATCCGGCAACCTGATGCTGAAATACCGGGTGTCCGCCGATTCGGATCACCGGCTGGATCTGAGCCCTGCGGTGCACGGCATGTGGCTGGACAAGGGCGAATGGGCATTGCTGAAGCAGAAAGGTCTGGCAGGCAGCCTGAACCGGATTTTCACCGATCCCTGGCAGCGCAAGATTCGCGAAGCCTCAGCTCGGGAAACCTTCCAGCATTTGTACGAGCATGAATTCGGTGCGGCGGATTATGCAAAGATCCAGTCGATCCGGCAGTGGTTGTGGCAGCATCCGCACAAGCTGAAGCTGATCGCCTATCTGACAGATGAAGACCCCTATTCAGCCTGATCTGGCTGCGAAGTTGAGCACACAACAATGACCGGCCGCCGGTGCCTTCAGCGCACCGGCACCCGGTTTTCCACATACCAGCCCACCACCTGATCGATTGCCTGCATCAGATCGCTGGTCAGCTCGGGCACGGTCTCATAACGCTGCAGCTTCAGCGCCTCCTCCAGCGCGAATGAGCACTTCTGCAATTTCGGTACACCGGTGTAGCGGGTGGCACCGTGCAGCTTGTGCACCACTTCCAGTAGCGCGCCGTAATCTTCGTCCGCCAGCCGTTCGGTGATGAGCGATTTGTCCTTCTGCAGCGACGTGAACAGCATGTCCAGCATTTCCTCCGCCAGATCTGCTTTGCCGTTGGCCAGCTTGATGCCCAGCTGCATGTCCACGGCGGCGCCATTGCGGCCCGGTTCGGCAGAGGTGGTACCGCGCTCATCATTTTTCTGGTGCAGGTTGACGCCGGTCCATTTGTGGATGATGTGAATCAGCTGGGATTCGTTGATGGGCTTGGTGACATAGTCATCCATGCCGGAATTGAGCAGCTGGTGTTTCTCACTGGCCAGTGCATGGGCGGTCACGGCAATGATTGGTGTGCGGCGTTCGCCTTTTTCCATGATGCGGATCCGGCGTGCGGCTTCCACGCCATCCATCACGGGCATTTGTATGTCCATCAGAACCAGATCGAATTCGCGCTGTTCTATATGCTGCAACGCCTTGATGCCACTGTCGCAGGCGGTGACCAGCACGTCCAGATCCTCCAGCAGCGCGGTGAGCAGTTTCAGGTTGGCGGCGTTGTCGTCC
>JBMOPR010000052.1:0-4188 GCA_049323075.1 Pseudomonadota bacterium | reverse complement strand
ACAGGAGGAACCAACCATGAAAATTGCCACCCCCGGATTTGCTGCCATTGCAGGTGCCATGCTGTGCTGGTTCAGCTGCAACATGGCCACTGCCGCGCAGGATGAACATCACACCCCCCCTCTAGCGCAGGAGCATGCCCAACACGGCGAGCATGCAGCACTACCCGGCATGCGACTGGATGCCGGGAAAAAATGGCAGATGGACGATCACACCCGAACCCTGTTCAAAAAAATGGCGTCTGATTTTGCACAGGCCGATCACAACTCGCTTGAAGGTTTGCGCAGTATTGGTGGCACATTGCAGGGCGAACTGGACATGCTGATAAAAGGCTGCACCATGACCGGCGATGCCCATACCATGCTGCACGTTTACCTGACTGACTACATGACAGCAGTAAACGATCTGGCGGCTGCCTCCACGGTCGCCGAGGGCAAAACCCAGGCGGTAAAGATCAAAGGCTATCTGGATCGCTACGACGATTATTTCGAATAGTCGGTACGCCCGATGACGGAATTCCCGCTTACACTCAACGCTGAGCCACTGACAGTTCAAGGCGGAGCCTGACCCATGACCCCCGTTCCACTGCTTCCAACCCCCAAAACCATCCTGTTCGACTGGCACGGCACCCTGGTGGATACCCAGGACGCCATGACTGCCGCGATGGAAGAAATGATGCAGCAGCTCGAAGAACTGGGTCTGGTGGAAAGGCTGCTGCCCGAGGACAAATGCAGGACCGAGGACGACGTGAAACTGGTGCGCTATATCCGCATCTTCCGTCGCCTGCATCCGAAAATCCTGCTGGAACGCCGCGTCAGCCGCACCGAGATATTCAACGCCATCTTCGGCGATGATACCGAAGCCAAGCACCTGGCCCATCGCGCCTACAACAAGTGCTACCGGAACTACTACGGCAAGGTGAAGCCGTTCCAGGATGGCATTCGCGAATATCTGGCATCGCTGAAACGGCTGGAACTGCACGTCGGGGTCGCCACCAATCGCAGCCGTGAATTTCTCGACCACGAACTGCGCACGGTGGATGACGGCTCCTGGCCGCGCCTGATCGACTTCACCACCTGTGCCGACGATGTCACCCTGTACAAGCCCGACCCGCAGATCATCCGTCACGCGCTGGTGAATATCGACACCTATCCGCGCCCCGATACCTGGTACGTGGGCGACAGCAACATGGATATGGTAACGGCGAAAAATGCCGGCATTACCGCCATTTTCTACAATGGCGGCTGCTGGGACATGGAAGGACTGCGCCGGTCGTTCCAGAATGATCCGCAGCACGCGCCGGATGCCATCATCAACAGTTTCGACGAACTGATGGATCTGCTGGAAAGCTGCCAGCAACGTGACACCCTGGCGTTCGCAAAAATCGTGTCCAAGGCGCGACCGCACCACTTCCCTGGCCCCAAACCGCCACCTGTGCGGGTGGAACCCGATTGGCATCCATCGGTGGTGAAACTGACGCCGCCCAAGGTGATCCTGTTCGACTGGCACGCCACCCTGGTGGATACGCTGGACGCCATGTATCACGCGGTGGACGACATGCTGCCGGAACTGCGGGAGAAAGGTTTGCTGGACCGCATGGTGGACCCGGCACAAAGCAAGTCCCCCGAAGATGCACGGCTGGTGGAGTACGTGCGCAATTACGCCCAGCTGCACCCCAAGGTCAAGGCAGACCGCAAGATCTCACGCACGGACATTTTTGAGGTGCTGTTCGGCGAGGATCAGGAAGCCAAGCAGATCGCCCACCAGATTTTCAACTTCCATTATCGCAATCATTACGGCACCGTGCTGCCGTTCGAACCGCACGTGCGCCAGGTGCTGGTGAGCCTGCGCATGCTGAATTTCAAACTGGGCGTGATCACCAACCGGGACCGGGAATTTTTCGAGCACGAGGTAAATGCAGTGGAAGGAGGTTCGTGGCAAGGATTGTTCGACTGCATGATCTGCGGCGACGATACTGTACTGCGCAAACCTCACCCGGACCAGGTGCTGGTGGCTGCCGCCGAACTGGGTTGCGAACCGGCACGCGAAGTGTGGTACGTGGGCGACAGCACCACCGACGTGATCGCCTCCAAGACCGCCAACATTACCAGCGTTTTTTTCAATGGCGCGCAATGGGACCAACCCTGGCTCAACAAAATTTTCCCCGGCAACGAACGCTACCCCCACAAACCGGACGTGGTGGTGAACGATTTTTCTGAATTCTGGGCCCTGGTGCTGGCGTGCCTGAAGCGGGGATATGGCGAGAGCGTGTTGTCGGGGGTTTGACCGCCATCGTCCAACTGGACTAGGACAACCCCCTCCCCCATCCCCTACCTTTTGCGCAGGGGGTAGTGCGCCCGGAATCCGCCTGACACCGTGTCGGACGCGCACAAATGCCCGTCGCATAACAACAAGAAGGCCCTTCCCATGACCATTCAGGCGCCACTGGAGCAGCTGAACAGTCCTGCGCTTACCGAACCCACATCGATGCACAGCTGGGCGGTGGTCATTGCGCAGGCGCTGGAGCATGCCGGCGTCGACAGTCAGGCGCTGTTTGCGCAGGCCGGCGTTGAATACAAGCTGGCGGTGAATCCCTACATGCGGGTGCCCACGGCGAAAATGAACCAGCTGTTCCAGCTGAGCGTGGCCGCCACCGGCGACACCTGTTTCGGCCTGCGGATGGAAGAATTCATCCACCCCACCACATTTCACGCCCTGGGCTACTCGCTGTTTGCCAGCTCCACCCTGCAGGATTACTGCGAACGGCTGGTGCGGTTCTTCCGCATCGCCAGCGACAACTGCCGGCATCATATCGAGGAAACGCCTGACGAGTTCAAACTGCGCATCGATCTGCTGGTGCCCAATCTTTCCTTTGAATCGCAGGATGGCTGGAGCGCGGCGCTGGTGAAATTCGCCCGCTCCATGTACCGGCCTGGCTTCAATCCACTGCGGGTGGATCTGCGCCGGCCGGCACCATCGGCGGCGGACCAGCAACGTTACCGCGACTATTTCCGCTGCCCGGTGCAGTTTGGGTGCCATGAGTGGGCACTGCATTTCTGCCCCGACGACATGACAGCCACGCTGCCAGGTGCCAATCATGAACTGGCGCTGATCAATGACCGGGTGGTAATGGAGTATCTGGCGCGACTGGAAAAATCCGATCTGGTGACCCGCGTGCGTACGCATATCGTAAAACTGCTGGCTTCGGGCAACTGCTGCAAGGAAATGGTGGCGGCCAGGCTGAACATGAGCCCGCGCAACCTGCAGCACAAACTGGATCTGCTGGGCACCTGCTATCAGGACATTCTGGACCAGACCCGGCAGGATCTGGCGATCCAGTACATGGCGAACCGGCACACCTCGATCAGCGAAATCACCTATCTGCTGGGTTTTTCCGACACCAGCAACTTTGCCCGCGCGTTCAAACGCTGGACCGGCATGGCTCCGCGCGATTTTCGCGGAACGGGCCACGGCGCAGGCCCGATAGCACCGGTGATTCTGTCATGACTGAACCTGTGCTGCTTGCCACACGCCACGGCGCCACCGCCTGGCTGCAACTGAACCGACCGCAGGCGATGAACGCGCTGAGTTTCGATCTGGTGGACGCACTGCTGCCACAACTGCAGGCACTGGCGCAGGACGACAGCGTGCGCGTGCTGGTGATCACCGGCAGCGGCAAGGCGTTTTGCGCCGGCGCCGACCTGAAAAACCTGAACGAACCCAAAGCGCCGGGCGAACCCGACATTCTCGACCGCGTGGTGGAACTGCTCGACACCCTGCGCACATTTCCCAAGCCGGTGATCGGCGCTGTGAACGGGCTGGCACTGGCGGGCGGCATGGAACTGATGATGTGCTGCGACCTGATTTACGCCGCAGAAAGCGCACGCATCGGTGACGCCCACTGCAATTACGGCATCGTCCCCGGCGGTGGCGGTGCGGCCATCATGCCGCGCCTGCTGCCACTGCCGATTGCCAAATACCTGCTGTTCACCGGCGAATTTCTGCCAGCGCAAAAGCTGCTGCAATACGGCCTGCTGAACGACGTGGTGCCGGACGACCAGCTATCCGACACCGTGGCCACCGTCGCTGCCGTGATCTGCCAGAAAAGTCCCATCGGCCTGCAGCGCGCCAAGCGTGTGGCCAATGAAGCACTGGACAAGACCGCCGCCGATGCGCTGCGGGATGAACGC
>JBMOPR010000051.1:0-4189 GCA_049323075.1 Pseudomonadota bacterium | reverse complement strand
ATGATTTTGTCCTGGCGTTGCGCGCACAGCATGATGTTACCGTTGCTGACGTGGGTGAAGAGGTCGCTGTCGCCGCCAATCGGGCTGACCCAACCGCATTGGGTCAGATCCTGGCGGCCGCAGGGCTGGAAGGCGTGGGCTGCCAGCAGGGGCTCCAGTTCTTCCGGCGTCAGCTCGAAGGGTTGGGTGAAACGGTAGATGCGCAGATTCTTGAACCACATACAGCGTCCCTCAAAAAGGAGCGCGATTATGAGACAATAGCGGGCCACTGCCAAGTGATGACCGGCGGGCTGACGTTTCCCTTGCATCGTGTGTCACAGGTTGGTACTCCCGTTTTCCTCCCGTGACTATTTTTCCAGGAGAATCCCGCCACCATGCAGTTCCTGATTGACGAGCCCCTGCAATCGCACAGCCGCCTGACGCTGGTGTTGGCGCATGGTGCCGGTGCGGGCATGGTCAGCGATTTCATGCAGGCGCTGGCACAGGCCATCGCCGCGCAGGGAATCCGGGTGGCACGGTTTGAATTTCCGTACATGGTGCGACGGCGGCAGGACGGCAAAAAGCGTCCGCCGGACAGTATGCCGCTGCTGGTGGAAAGCTTTCTGAAGGCCATTGAACTGCAGGGCGGGTCGGAAAACTGTGTAGCGGCAGGAAAATCCATGGGCGGGCGGGTGGCGTCGCTGCTGCTGGCGCAGAATGGCTGTGCGGCAGCCGTGTCGCTGGGGTATCCGTTTCATCCACCGGCAAAGCCCGGGCAATGGCGCAGCGAACATTGGGCCCGTATTGCCAGGCCCTGGTTGATCGTGCAGGGCGAGCGCGATCCATTTGGCACGTTGGCGGAGTTGACGCCGGTTGCGGTGCCTGCGCAAATGCACTGGCTGGCGGATGGCGATCACGATTTCAAGCCGCGCAAAAGCAGTGGTTTTACGCAGGCGCAACACTGGCAGCAGGCGGCGCAATGGGTGGCAGATTTTGTCAAGGTGCTGGAAATGTGAATCGGCACCCGGCAGGGCGTTAACTTTCAGGAAACAGGTTTATGTCTGAATTCAGATCGCGGTTGTTCACGCATTTGTTGTATTTGATACGGCTTGCGGCGCTGGCGGCTGCACTATTCTTTGTTGCCGGTTGCGAGAAGCTGAAAAACACGCCGGTGGATGTGAGTCAGACACCGCTCATTGGCTACTGGTTTGGTGAACAGCGTGCCGACGTCAACGGCGTGCAGACTCATGATCGTCTGTTCCTGCATGTGCGTGACGATGGCTATGCAACCTATACCTTTCTTGCCTGTGAAAAGTCCGCCGACGGCCGCAGCAGTAGCAAGCAGCTGGCGCTGCCTTATATGCCGGTGATCCGCCTGACTTCAGTGAAGATGGTGGTGCAGACCTTTCCGCTGCTGCCGAAATTTGAATTCACGCTGGGAAAATGGCCGGACCAGAACGAGGGAGTGTGGGTTGTGGACGGCATCCCGCTGCGCGGCATCAGTGAACGCGAGCGACCGGATACGGAACAATGGCGTTGCAGCTGACTGTGACTGCCGGGGTCGATGCTGCGTTCAGTGCAGCACGAAATCATTCACCAGAAACATCAGGATCTCCACGGCGATCAGCCAGATGATGATCCATTCCAGCGTGGCGGAGTGCTTGTGTTTCTGCTCGTCCGCCAGCATTTCAAACAGTTCATGTACCGTTTCCAGCCGGGTTGACAGCACCTGGGTGCGGTTGCGTATTTCCAGATAATTCGCCGCGTGCTGGTAGACGGGTTCCAGCTCCGGGTATTCCCAGAAAAATTCCGGTGTGTCCAGCAGATCGTAGCGGACGATGATGTCGCTCTTGGTGAGGAACAGGCGTCCGCGGATCTGCGCCAGTTCGCGCCGTGACAGGTTGGTCTTGCCGGTTTCCGCCAGGGTGCGGGGAATCTGCGCGGTGGACTGCATGGTGCGCGATACCAGCGTCTCGAACGATGACAGTTTGATGGACTGCGCCAGCGCGTGCGACACCGCCAGCAGGTGCAGCGGACTGGTGTCGGTCAGGTAGATGTGGTCGCGCTGGATGCGGAACTGTTCAGCGTTGGTGGAAAACTGGAAACGCTCGGTTTCCGGTTCGGCATAGGTGTTGGTGTGGTACTCGTTAAGCCGTTTCAGCAGTGCTTCACGTTCGTCGCTGGACCATTGCCAGGTGATCACCACGCCATAGGCGAATACCACCGCCATGCGGCCGTCGCGTTCGATGTGCAGGGCGTCGCGGTAGAGCGTGGCGCGTTCCTGCTCCATCAGGTCGCGGCTCAGTTCGCTGAACTGGAACAGTTCGGCGACCGCGATGGCAAAACATTCACCGGGTGTGGTGGCCATCATGAGTGGTTATCCTGGCAGTGGGGGACACCCAGCGTCTCGTGCAGGCCTTCCACCAGCACCGGGGTCAGGTCGACAATGCCGGTGGTGTGGGGAATCGCGGTAGTGCTCCAGATGTGGCGGATGCCGGCGGCGCGCATGCCTTCCTCGGCGCCGGGCGCAAACAGCGCATGGGTGCAGAGCGCGTCCACCTGGTTGATGCCGGCAGCGCGCAGGGCGGTCGCCGTTTCCATCATGGTTTTGCCGGAACTGATCACATCGTCCACCAGAATCGCATTCCTGTTCTGGTAAGTGTAGGCGGGCAATGTGACTTTCACCGCTCGATCCCCCAGCCGTTCCTTGCCGGCGATCACAAAATCCAGACCGCAGATCTGCGCCACCTGTTCCACCCACTGGCGGGATTCCTCGTCGGGCCCGACGAGTACGCCATCACAGTTTCGCTGGCGCAGGAATTCCCCCAGCAGCGGCGCGGCGCTTTTGGCAACGCTGCTGCAATAGGGCAGGACTGCGCTCAGGCGGTGAGTGCGGTGCAGGTGCGGATCTACAGTAATCAGATCGTCCACCCATTCCGACAGCAGGGCGCCGATGATTTTCTGGCTGACGGCCTGACCGGGTTGGAATTCCATGTCCTGCCGCATGTAGCACAGATACGGTGCGACCAGTACCACGCGCTTGCAGCCATGACGGCGTGCGGCTTCGATGGCCAGCAACAGTTCTACCAGCTTGGCATTGGGATCGTTCAGGCTGCGGAAAAACAGCGCGGTTTTGCTGACGCGGTTGGGCACGGTTACCAGGCTTTCGCCGTCGGGAAAGCGGTGGACGCTGACATCGGCGTAGTCGTAGCCAAGGGCCGTCGCCAGCGCGCGGGCTTGTGGAGCACTTTCAGTGAATCCAAGTAGCAGCATGATTTATTCCAGCCAGGAAACCAGTTCGTGGGCGTGTTCACTGATGCGGTAGCCTGAATGCTGGCTGGCCAGACGCACGGCGAAGTCGAAATCGGCGGGAAATTCGGCGTGGATGCGGTACAGCGGGTCGCCGGCCTGCACGGTGTCGCCGAGTTTTTTCAGCAGCACAACGCCGGCGCCCTTGTCCATGGGCGCGCCCGCCAGGCGGGCGACCCGCGCGAGAATCAGGTTGTCGATTTCCACCACGGTGCCGCCGCTGGTGGCAGGAATGTCGCGCGTCAGGTGGCCCACGCTGAAATGGCGTTCCTGCTTGCCCTGGGCGGCGATGATCTGGTTCATTTTTTCCAGCGCGCGGCCGGAGTCCAGAATGTCGCGGGCAACGTCATAGCCCGCGCCGCCACGGATATCGGCTTCAAACTCGAGCAGTCGGCCCGCCAGCTGCAGGGATTTTTCCCGCAGGTCGTGGGGCGCGTCGGGATCGTTCTTCAGCACCTGCATCACGTCGCGGCATTCCAGTACCGGGCCGATGCCACGACCCACCGGTTGACGGCCGTCGGTAATCACCACTTCCGTGACCAGCCCTATGCGGTCGCCAACGAATTCGAACAGCTTGCGCAGCTGCATGGCCTCTTTCATCGAACGTACTTTCGCGCGGGGTCCGGCGGGAATATCGATCAGCAGATGGGTGGAACCGCAGGCGCGTTTCTTCGACAGGATTGACGCCACCATCTGCGCCTGGGAATCGATCGCCAGCGGCCGTTCCACCGAGATCAGGATGTCGTCCACCGGTGCCAGCTTGGCGGTGCCGCCCCAGGCCAGGCAGCCGCGCTGTTCGCGCACAATCTGGTCCAGCCGTTCCATGGGCAGATCCACGTTGGCCAGCACTTCCATGGTGTCGGCGGTGCCGGCGGGCGAGGTAATGGCGCGGCTCGACGTT
>JBMOPR010000050.1:0-4199 GCA_049323075.1 Pseudomonadota bacterium | reverse complement strand
CTGGCGGTAGGGATATTCGGTGTCGCGGCTGCGGGTGCGGGCGGGGGCGGCGGGAACGATGGCAATGCTGTTGGGTTCCATCAGCGCCATCAGTTCACGGCGGCGCTCGGCGAATTCTTTCTTGCTGATTTTCATAGACACCTTTATTCACGGACACCTTGTCAGGCGGAGCAACACTCAATGCAGTGTAGTGGACGGCGGAATCATGCGGTTGCGGTCCAGCGCGAATTCGGTGAACAGCATCAGCGCCGCCATGCGCACATATTCCAGCACTTCATAGAAGGCGTTCTCGCCCATTTCCTCTTCTTCCACGTCCGTGTCCACCTGGCTGATCTGCTGCAGGTCGCGCAGTGCCATCAGGGTATCCTCGCTGAAATCCTCTTTCCTGCGCTCGCCGGTACTGCCGAAACCGGCCAGAAAGCCGGAGCACCATTCCGCCAGGGACGTGAGACGCTGTTCCAGCGGGTCTTCGTCATCGGGCAGTAGAGGCATGAAATTGAACTGGTCGTCCGCCAGCTCTTC
Source organism: Pseudomonadota bacterium (assembly GCA_049323075.1). Taxonomy (GTDB): domain Bacteria; phylum Pseudomonadota; class Gammaproteobacteria; order Pseudomonadales; family Ketobacteraceae; genus Ch67. The sequence continues at coordinate 3,677 of JBMOPR010000050.1, read as the reverse complement.
CAGGGTGAAATTGCGCAGCTGGTAGAACCATTCACGGGAATCTTCCCAGGGTTCGCGCTTCACCCCCAGGTTGGGCAGGTACAGCTTGAGCCATGCCAGGCCCTCCGCCTTCACCCCCCCGCTCAGCTGGCCGCACAGGATGCCGTGGGCTTCCGAGGGGCTGCTCAGGGCCTGGATCTTGCCCAGTTCCGCTTCCAGTTCGTAATAGTCGAGAATGTCTTCCGGTTGCACGGACAGGGTACCTTTGCAGTTTTGTAACAGGACGGAGCATTGTAACACGCACGGACTGGCTGCAAAGGCAGGATTGGGGCTATGCTTGCGATGGAGAACGTCACATCCTTTCGTGTAAAATAACAAGAATGCCGGCCAAGGTCCGGCGCGGAAACCCGACCCCCATGAACAAGATTGAGCAGCTTTTCAAGAATCTGGAAAACCGCGTTGACGAGTTCATCGATCTCTGTGACGAGTACAAGCGTCACAACAAATTCCTGAAGACAAGGGAAGTCCAACTGACCGAGGAACGGGCCAATCTGATGAAGAAGAACGATATGGCACGCACCAAGGTCGAATCCATGATTTCGCGATTAAGAGCTCTGGAGCAGGATTCATGAGCACCCCCCTGGAAACATTGAATGTCACCATTCTGGACCGGGACTACGGCGTCAGCTGTCCGGCCGAGGAAGTGGAAGATCTGCGCACCTCCGCCAAACTGCTGGATGAGCGCATGCGGGAAATCCGCAAATCCGGCAAGATCGTCGGCATCGAGCGCATCGCGGTGATGGCGGCATTGAACATCGCCCACGAGCTGATCCGGGCCAAGGCCGAACTGAACAGCTACGACCGCATTACGGAAAAACACCTGTCACGCCTCAACGACAAGATCGAGCGGGCGCTGGCGTCAGCGCGTCAGCTGGACCTGTAAAGGCCGCACGCGGCTACTCCTATTCAAGCCAAAATTCAATCAATCAATTTTCCCCGGCCCCGCTGTCCGCGCCGCCAAATCCGTTATACTGAAATCTCAGCCCCCTGAGCTGTTCGCGTTCTGGCCTACGTCCCTGAGCCGATGCATTAATTTAAAACGGGGGTCTCGGCTGGTGTGGGAGTGCACGTCCGCTTGACGGAAAGCCCGAAACATCACAGAGGCCGCCACCTTGAACCTTGGGTTCAAGGGCAGACGTCAGTAGCGACAGATCGGGGGGCGCTTGATTTTTGCTGCAAGCCTGAACTTCCTGTCACCGAGGCTCTGCATGACCGACAATTTCACTGCGCCTGCCCATACGCCCCATCTGCCACCCGCCATTACCCAGGATCTCACACCGCCTGATGGCGCCGTACCCGGCAAGAACAGCCTGCGCAAAACCCTGCGTCAGCGCCGCCGCCAGCTGACCCGGCAGCAACAGCAGATCGCCTCCATGGGCCTGTGCCGTCAACTGGTGCAACTGCCGGTATTCGTGAACAGCCAGCGCATTGCTGCCTACATTCCCAATGATGGCGAGATCAATCCCCAACCTCTGCTGGAACTGGCATGGCGCCTGAACAAACGGATCTATCTGCCGGTGCTGCACCCGTTCAAAAAGGGCCATCTGTTTTTCATGGAATACCGGCCGCACCAGCCGCTGGCCATCAACCGCTTCGGCATTCCGGAGCCCTTGTGCGATCACGACACCCGCTGCCCGGCCTGGACGCTGGACCTGGTGCTGACACCGCTGGTGGGATTCGATGAACAGGGTAACCGGATGGGAATGGGGGGCGGCTTTTACGACCGCACCTTTGCGTTCATGCAGACCGGCCATACGCCGCGCCGTCCGCGCATGGTGGGCGTGGCCCATGAATGCCAGAAGGTGCCGGCGCTACCCTGTGAGCGCTGGGACATAGGTATGGACTTTATTGTGACGGACAGGAAAATCTACGGGACCAGCAACTGAGACGGCACTGCAACAGCCGGCGTCAGTTGTGGGAATTGCAGTGTCGTAATCAGCGGATCGTGAACTGGCTGGCTACCATTTCCGGATCGGGCTCACCCTGAGTGTAGCTGCTCGCCAGCACGCCCAGACCCAGCACCAGTACCAGTACCAGCAGCAAATCGGGTTTCTTCTTCATCTCGCTCGTTGCCTCGTCAAACCTTGCCATCCTCCCTGTTGAAACGGGTCCACCTCCCTGGTGGTCCGGACGGCCGATTCCATAGCGTTATAGTTGTTTAAAAGATGCCAGGAATGGGAGCCTGTCTGTAATCTGTTCCATACCTGCGCGTACGCGGTACGGATTTCCTTGCCCTAACTATAGAACAGCCCTGACAGCACGCCAGTTGCATTGTGAGTGATAGCTCACAAAACGCACCAAAGGGTAAGCAGGGGGAAAGGTATCCGGGTACAGACAAGTCCAGACGCGCAAAAACTACCACGGGCGCAGAGTGTTGAAAAGTACCAGAAGAAAAAACAATGATTCACTTCCCGTTTACCTTGATTATTGATCCATAAGGCAAATTGACCTATTTGAGGAACAGGTGGTACGCCGGGTTCTCGCTTTCATCCATATGCCAGTAGCCCAGCTCCTTGAAATAGCGGCGCAGGGTGGCGCGATCCCTGGGGGGCACCTGGAGACCTACCAGAATGCGGCCGAAGGCGGCACCGTGGTTGCGGTAGTGGAACAGGCTGATGTTCCAGCGCTCCCCCAGTTTCAGCAGGAACTCCATCAGGGCGCCGGGGCGTTCGGGAAACTCGAAGCGGTAAAGCACCTCGTCCGGAATGCCCTGGCCGTTGCCGTTGGAGGGGCCATGGCCACCCACCAGATGGCGGATATGCAGCTTGGCCATCTCATTGCTGGACAGATCCTCCACCTGGTACCCCTTTTCCACCAGCATCAGCGCGATTTCCTTGCGCTGCTGCAGACCACCGGTCTGCACGCCCACGTAGACATGGGCGCGGGAGGCACTGGCATAGCGGTAATTGAACTCGGTGATGGAACGCTTGCCCAGGGCCTGGCAGAACTTGCGGAAGCTGCCGGGTTGTTCGGGGATGGTGACGGCGAATACGGATTCGCGGTTCTCGCCGATCTCGGCCCGCTCGGCGATATGGCGCAGGCGGTCGAAGTTGACGTTGGCGCCGCTGCAGATGGCCATCAGGTTCTCGTTCTTCACTCCGCTGCGGGCCACGTATTTCTTCAGCCCGGCAACTGACAGCGCGCCCGCCGGCTCGTTGATGGAGCGGGTATCGTCGAACAGATCCTTGATGGCAGCGCAGATTTCGTCGGTGGAAACGGTGATGACGTCGTCGACGAACTTGCGCGCCAGACGGAAAGTCTCCTTGCCGATCTGGGCCACCGCCACGCCGTCGGCGAACAGGCCCACCTGAGGCAGGATCACGCGGCGGCCGGCCTTCAGGGCAGCCTGCAGACAGTTGGAATCGTCCGGTTCCACCCCGATGATCTTGATCTCGGGGCGCAGGTATTTGAGGTAGGTGGCCACGCCGGCGATCAGCCCGCCGCCCCCCACGGGCACGAATACGGCATGCAGGGGATCGGTATGCTGGCGCAGGATTTCCATGCCGATGGTGCCCTGCCCGGCAATCACGTCGGGGTCGTCGTAGGGATGCACGAAGCAGTAGCCGTGTTTCTCCATCAGCTCCATGGCGTGGACGGCGGCTTCGTCGAAGGCGTCACCGTGCAGCACCACCTTGCCC
>JBMOPR010000049.1:0-4203 GCA_049323075.1 Pseudomonadota bacterium | reverse complement strand
CAGCTGTTGTCGCTGCCGCTGATCGCGGTGGGCCTCACGCTGCTTTATCTGGCCTACGGGCGTCATTCTTCATATTCAAATTCCAAGATCTGAGGCCGCGTTCGATCCATGAAACAGTATCTCGATCTACTGCGCCACATCAAAGAAAACGGCGTCACCAAAAGTGATCGCACCGGCACCGGCACCATCAGTCTGTTCGGCTACCAGATGCGCTTCAATCTGGCGGACGGCTTTCCGCTGGTCACCACCAAGAAAGTGCATCTGAAATCGATTATTCACGAACTGCTGTGGTTCGTGCGCGGCGAAACCAACATCGCCTATCTGAAAGAAAACGGTGTTTCGATCTGGGACGAATGGGCCGACGCCAACGGCGAACTGGGCCCGGTGTATGGCAAGCAGTGGCGCAGCTGGGAGGGTCCCAACGGTGAAACCGTCGATCAGCTGCAACAGCTGGTGGATGAAATAAAACGCAATCCGGATTCGCGCCGCCTGGTGTTGAGCGCCTGGAATCCGGTGGTGCTGCCGGACGTGAAAGTCTCGCCGAAGGAAAACGCGGCGGTGGGCAAGCAGGCATTGCCACCGTGCCACTGCCTGTTCCAGTTTTATGTGGTGGAAGGCAGGCTGTCGTGCCAGCTGTATCAACGCAGTGGCGATGTGTTTCTCGGTGTGCCGTTCAATATTGCGTCCTATGCCCTGCTCACCCTGATGGTGGCGCAGGTGTGCGGTCTGCAGCCGGGCGATTTCGTGCACACCTTCGGCGACGTGCATATTTATTCGAATCATATGGAGCAGGTGGATCTGCAGCTGAGTCGCGAGCCGCGTCCGCTGCCCGTGATGAAACTGAATCCGGCGGTAAAATCCCTGTTCGATTTCAGGTACGAGGATTTCGAATTGCAGGGCTATGATCCCCATCCGGCCATCAAGGCGCCGGTGGCAATCTGATACGGAACGGTCACGGAGGGATTCGACTGCATGATTTCGCTGATCGTGGCCAAGGCCGACAACAACGTGATCGGTCGCAACAACCAGTTGCCGTGGCATCTGCCGGCCGACCTGAAACAGTTCAAGGCGCGCACCCTGGGCAAGCCCATCATCATGGGCCGCAAGACGTTCGAATCCCTGGGCCGTGTGTTGCCGGGCCGGCCCCATGTCATCATCAGCCGCAACAACATGACGTTGCCTGATCAGTGCCATCTGACGCATTCGCTGCAGGATGCGCTGGCACAGGCGCAACGGTTAACCGATTCTTCCAGCAACGAAGTGGTGGTGATTGGCGGCGCCGAGATTTACCGCCAGGCATTGCCGCTGGTTGACACGCTCTACGTCACCGAAGTGCATCTGTCGCCGGAAGGCGACGCGTTTTTTCCGCCGCTCGATACGCAGCAGTGGCAGGAAACCGAACGCCAGGATGTGGCCGCGGGGGCGGATTCCGCAATCGCTTTCAGCATTGTGACCTATCAACGCAGACGATCCTAAACGACCATGTTCAAAAAACTGTTCAAGCCGAAATGGCAAAGCGCCAAACCCCAGGTGCGGATTCAGGCCCTGCAGAATCTCAACGTCAACGACGCCAACGATTTTCACATCATCGAACTGATGGCGAAGGGCGATACCGAAAATGAAGTGCGGCTGGCGGCGCTCAAGCGCATTCCCCAGCGCGATAAACTGATTACCCTGATCCAGCAGGAAAAAGATGGCACCGTGCGCAATCGTGCGATCGAACATCTGATCAATGTGCTGACGCAGTCTGCCGGCGCCGACAGCGATCTGAAAAACATGCTGGCGGGGCTGGATACGCGAGCGCTGGTGGCCATCATTGAGCAGACCCAGAATGCGGCGCTCGGTCTGCAGGCGCTGGAACTGGTGAATGACGAGACAGTGCTGGAAGGCTATGCACTGAATCTGCCACTGGCGCAGATGCGACAGGCGGCGGCGCAGAAGCTGCACAGCGAAACCGTGCTGGAGCGGGTGATCAAGGCCAGCAAGGGCAAGGACAAGGGCGTCTGGCGCATCTGCAAGGACAAGCTGAACGGAATCCGCAGCGAGCAGCAGCAGGAAGCCGGCATCGAACAGCAGATTGCCGATCTGTGCCAGAGCATCGAAATGCTCTCGCGGCTGCCGTACGACAACCTGTATGCACCGAAACTGGAGCACCTGCAGAAACAGTGGCACCGCCTGCAACATCATGCCGACAACGAGGCCAGTCACCGTTTCAATCGCGCTTACACCCTGTGCAAGGCCACCGTCGACGATATTCACAACGAACAGAACCGCCAGCAGGAAGCAGCCGTCGGACATTCCCGCACTGCAGGCTCTGCTCAGCACCCAGAAAATCCGCTGGGATGAGGCCGCCAGCGTGGTGGAGCCCGCCGCCGACGAACGCAAGCGCTTCCTGCGCATTCACGCGTTGCTGCAACGGGCGCTGGGCGCTGTGCGTAAACTGGCAGAACACCAGGATTCCATCGTCCGCGCCTCCAACACCGTGCTTGAGGTGAAGGAAGCCACGATGACCACGCTGGTGGAAATGCGCAAGCTGCTCGAAAACGCCATCGGCGATCTGCAGTGGCCGGAAGAGCTGGCCTGGCCCGAATCTCTGAAGCTGTTCCAGCAGGCACAGCACCACTGCGAGCATCTGCAACAGAAAGCCTCCACGCTTGAGCAGGATGCGATCAGCAACATCAAGGGCATTTTCGCCGACCTGAAAAAAGAGATCGAACAGGGCCAGCTCAAATCCGCCAACCGGTTGCTGCGGGACGCCAGTCATCTGGTGAAGCACCTGCCGATCAAGACTGCGACCGGCTACCAGAAACAGTTGCGGGAACTCACCATCCAGGTGAATGAGCTGCGCGACTGGCAGGGCTTCGTGTCCACACCGAAGAAGGAAGAGCTGTGCCACGAGATGGAAGCGCTGGTGGGCGCTGCGATTGAGCCGCAGGCGCTGTCGAACAAGATCCGCCGCCTGCAGGATGAGTGGCGCGCACTGGGCGAAGCCGACAAGGGTCGCAACAAGGAATTGTGGGACCGCTTCAGCGTTGCCGCCGAAAAAGCCTACGAACCCTGCCGCGACTATTTTGAAAAACTGGCCAGCGTGCGCCAGAAAAATCTGGCGGACCGCCAGCGCATCTGCGATCAGCTGCAGCTGTACCTGACACAGTATGACTGGGCCAATGCCAACTGGAAGGCGGTGAACGAAGTCTATGAAACCGCGAAGGAAGAGTGGCGCCTGTACACGCCGGTGGAGCGCAAGGAAGGCAAGCAGATCCAGGACCGCTTCAACAGCCTGCTCGACCAGCTGCGCGGCAAGCTGCAGGACGAATACAACCGCAACCGCGTGCGGCGGGAACAGCTGATCGAAAAAGCCGAAGCGCTGGCCCAGGGTGACGCCGCCGATGCCATCGACCAGGTCAAGACGCTGCAGAAGCAGTGGAAGGACGTGGGGCTGGTGTCGCGTCGCGACGATGCCCGTTTGTGGAAGCGCTTCCGGGCCGCCTGTGACAGCATTTTTGAACGCCGCGACCAGCAGCGAGTGGCCGCGCAGAAAGAGCGCGAACAGAACGTGGTGCACGCCGAGCATTTGTGCGAGCAGATCGAGCAGCTGGCGGAAAGTGATTTTCAGGATCTGGCGGCAGCGCAGCAGGAGTTTCAGCAGCTCAAACAACGTTTCGCCGATCTGGGCCAGCTGCCGCGCGAGCAGCAGGATGCATTGCAGAAGCGGTTCAAAGCTGTGTGCGCGCAGTTCCAGCAGGGGCTGACCAATGCCCAGGCCCAGCATCGGCAGGAATATTTTGTCGAGCTGTGGCGTCGCGCCGGTGTTTGCGATGAGCTGGAGGACACTTTGCTGACATCCACCCAGGGCGACCTGTTCGGTGGAGCGCCGGAAGCGGAATGGAGCAGCGATCGTGATGTGCCGGCCGCAGCGCAGGCGGGATTGCAGGCGCGCTATGACGATGCCGTTGCCCGTCTGCAAAAAGCCGACAAGCCGACAGCGGCTGAACTGGAAAAGAATGCCGGCCAGCTGCACGACCTGTGCATTCGCCTGGAAATTCTCACCGGTCAGGAATCGCCGCAGGAAGACCAGAAACGGCGCATGGAGCTGCAGGTGAACCGGCTCTCGAGCGGCCTCCAGCAGCGCCAGACCAGCGTGCTCAGCGATATCGAGCGGATTGAACAGTTGCAGGTGGAATGGTGCCTGGTGGGACCGGT
>JBMOPR010000048.1:0-4205 GCA_049323075.1 Pseudomonadota bacterium | reverse complement strand
ACGCTGTCCACACTGAGTGGCAAACGCAAGATTCTGGTTCACATCAACAACACCAACCCGATTCTAGACGAGGACTCACCCCAGCGGCGCCACCTGAACTGTCTGGAAATCGAAGTCGCCCAGGACGGCATGGACATTCTGCTGTAGTGGCTACCATGAACCCACCTGTTTTCAACTGCCTGACACTGCGTACCGGCTACCGCCTGCAATTCGAAGTTGCACAAAGCAGCTGGGTGTTGCTGTTTCCTGAAGGCATGATCCAGCTGAACGACACGGCGGGCATTATCCTGCAACAATTTCTGCAACCACAAACACTGGACGCCGCCATCACCGCACTGGAACAGCAATTTCCCGGCGAGGATATTCGCAATGACATCATCGAATTTGTCGCCGACGCCCGTGAACAGCGCTGGCTGCAGCATGTCGACTGACTCTGCATTAATTAAGACAGCCGAAAAAATGGGCGCGCCGTTCTGGTTGCTGGCGGAACTCACCTACGCCTGTCCGCTGCAGTGTGGCTACTGTTCCAATCCAGCGAATTTTGCGCAAACCCGCAAACAGGAACTGACAACGCAGGAATGGATTGCCGTGCTGAAGCAGGCACGGGCGCTGGGTGCGGTGCAACTGGGATTGTCCGGCGGCGAACCCTGTGTGCGGCCGGATCTGGAGGATATTGTCAGCGCTGCTCGCGCGCTGGGTTTTTACACCAATCTGCTGACATCTACCGTAGGTTTGACTCACAAACGCGTCGCCGCACTGAAACAAGCGGGACTGGATCATGTCCAGGTGAGTTTCCAGGGCGTGGATGCGCGCATGAACAATTACTTTGCCGGAACCGATTGCTTCGAGCACAAGCTGGAAATGGCGCACGCGATTCGCGCCGCCGGCTTTCCCATGGTGCTGAATTTCGTGCTGCACCGGCACAACCTGCATAAAGTGACGGAATTTTTGCAGCTCGCACTGGAACTGAGAGCTGAAGCGGTGGAACTGGCCAACTGTCAGTATTCCGGCTGGGCCTTGCAGAACATCGACGTGCTGCTACCGACGCGGGAACAACTTGCGCAGGCCGAAGACTCCGTAAAGCAGTTTCGCGCGCAGCACCCCGATGCCATGCCGGTGTTGTTCGTGGTGCCGGATCTGTATGAGCAACGTCCGCGCCCTTGTCTGAACGGCTGGGGCAGTACTCTGATGAGCGTCGCGCCGGATGGCCGAGTGGCACCCTGTCAGGGCATTTTCAATCATGCCAGCGTAGCAACACCCAATGTATGCGAGCAGGCACTGGACTGGATCTGGCGCGAATCACCGCTGTTCAATCGCTATCGCGGCCTGAACTGGTTGCCGGAACCCTGTCGCAGTTGCGACGAGAAGGAAAAGGATTTCGGCGGCTGCCGCTGCCAGGCACTGGCACTTACCGGCGACGCCGGCAATACCGATCCGGCCTGCGCCAAATCGCCGCAGCATGAGCAGGTGATCAAACTGGTTCAGCGCGCCACCGCGCCGCGCGGTCACGACAACATCATCATGCGTGCATCGAAGCCCCGTTCCCGTTCATTGTCCGATCTCTGACTGGCCGTAGGTGCCAACATGACCACTTCCCCAACGCTAACGCCGCAAACATCCTGGAGCCAAACCGAATTCCGCCAGCACCTGGAAGCGAAAGGCCGCTTCTATCATATTCACCATCCGTTTCACATCGCGATGAACAGCGGTCAGTGCAGCGCCGATGAAATTCGCGGCTGGGTGGCGAACCGTTTTTACTATCAAACCATTATTCCGGTGAAAGACGCGGCGATCCTCGCCAATTGCGATGACCGCGCCGTTCGGCGCAAGTGGATTCAGCGCATCATCGATCACGATGGCCGCGAGGGTGATGAAGGCGGGATTGAAGCCTGGCTGCGGCTGGCAGAAGCAGTGGGACTGTCGCGGCAGGAGGTGCTGTCATTCGAGCATGTGTTGCCCGGCGTGCGCTTTGCCTGCGATGCCTACCGCCAGTTCGCCCGCACCGCCAGCTGGCAGGAAGCAGCCTGTTCTTCGCTTACAGAATTGTTCGCCCCCGGCATTCACCAGAAGCGGCTGGACAACTGGCCGGTATTTTATCCATGGATCGAAGCGCAGGGCTATCAGTATTTTCGCAAACGGCTGAGTGAAGCCCGTGCCGATGTGCAGCACGGCCTGGAGATAACGCTGGATCATTTCCTGACGCGGGAACAGCAGGAACGCGCACTGCAGATCCTGCAATTCAAGCTGGATGTTCTGTGGTCCATGCTGGATGCGATGCAACTGGCCTACCGGTTCAGGCAGCCTCCTTATGCAGGTTGCGACGGAGGCAACTACTCAAAGCGCGCCAGGTAACTCTGGGCGTCCTGTGTGGAGGCTTCGCTTTCCGGGTGAAAGCCGGGACGAAAGTAACGCATACACGCCCGCAGAATGAAGCTCACCGACGGCAGATGTCCACGCCGGGCGGATTCGCGGTAGCCACGCAATCCATAACAAGGCAACGCCGCCGCGTCCTGGCGCAGGAATGCCCGGGCACCCCGCATCCACGTCAGCACCATGGCGCCAAACACCAGCAGGAACAGGATCGTGCGCTGACAGTAACCACCGCCAAGATGGCGGTACAGCTCAAGCGCTACGCAGCGGTGTTCAATTTCCTCGGCGCCGTGCCATTTGATCAGCTCCACCATGCCTGAGTCAGCACCATCCTTTTCCAGTGTCTCGTTGTAGAACGCCCAGCTACCCAGGGCGCAGGTCAGATGTTCGATGGCTGCGACCACACCCAACCGTAGTAACAGCCACCGCTGAATCCATTTTCCCCGCAGCGTCAAACAACCCAGCGGGCGGTCACTCAGCAACACAGTGAATATGTGCTCCAACCTCCGATGTGACAGGCTGAAATCAAAGCCGTTGCGCTCATACCAGCCCAGTACTGCACGGTGACTGCTGGCATGGGCGCCTTCCTGTCGCACCATGCCTTGTACATCCTGTTTCAGCTGTTCATCGCGGATCAGCGGCAGAGCCTTGTTGAAAGTGCGGCACATCCAGAGTTCACCAGACGGCAGCACCAGATGCAGCACGTTCAGCACGTGGGTAGCCAGTATGTCGTCAGGCACCCAGTGCAGCGGTGTATGCGACCAGTCGCGAATGAAAGGGCGGGCGTTGAGCATGAAATTTCCCGGAGCACCATGACAAGGGAAATTTCGATTGTAAGAATGACGACTATGCAGTAGCGGTCAATCGTTCAACCTAACTAGCCAACCGCTACTGGCCCGCAAAAAATTCAATCGATCCACCGGACAGGTCCGGCGCAGCGGGACAGTAGCGGGCAATTTCCTCGTAAAAACGCGGGCGGCGGATGGGCTTTTCAAGGCAGGCGTTGAAGCCATTCGCCAGGTACTGCTCCACCTCGTTGGCCATCACGTTGGCAGTGCAGGCAATGATGGGGCCCTTGTATCCGTAACTGCGCAGCAGGCGCGTGGCAGTGATGCCACTGATCACCGGCATCGACACATCCATCAGGATCAGGTCCGGCTTGTGCTGCAGCGCATGCAGCATCGCCTCGGCACCATTGCTGGCAATTTCAATGCGGGCGCCGGTGCGCGCCACCAGATTGCGCACCAGCTGCTGGTTCACCACGTTGTCTTCGGCGTACAGGATCGTGCCCTGCAGACGGGGCAGCTGCACGCCGGTGGCGGCGGCTCTGCCCGGCGCGATGTCTGCCAGCGACTGCAGCATGGCCACACCTTTCTGCGTGCGCGCCGGTATCGTCAGGTAAAACGTCGACCCCCGGTCCAGTTCGCTTTCCACCCGCACACTGCCACCCATCAGATTCAGCAGCTGGCGCACGATGCTGAGCCCGAGTCCGGTACCGCCATAGGCACGCGCGGTGGAAATTTCCGCCTGGGTGAACGCTTCAAAAATGCGACCCTGCTGCGCCGGTGTCATGCCGATTCCCGTGTCGATCACCGCCAGATGCAGTTGATCGGTATCGGCATCATAGGCAATACGCAAGGTCACGCTGCCGCGCTCGGTGAACTTGAGCGCATTGCCCAGCAGATTGTGGATCACCTGCTTCAGGCGGGTGGCATCGGTGACGATGGTTTTCGGCAATGGCAGCTGCAGATCCAGTTTGAATTCCAGCCCCTTCGCACTGATGCGTTTGCCAAACACGGACTGGATGTCGTTCACCAGATCCATCAGCTCCGTAG
>JBMOPR010000047.1:0-4210 GCA_049323075.1 Pseudomonadota bacterium | reverse complement strand
GTATCCGCGCGAGGTGGAGGAATTCCTCTACACCCACCCCGCCATCCAGGAAGTGCAGGTGTTCGGCATTCCGGACGCCAAATACGGCGAGGAAATCTGCGCCTGGGTGCAACTGCGGTCCGGCGCGAGCGCCACGGCCGAGGACATCCGCGCCTACTGCCACGACAGGATCACGCACTTCAAGATTCCGCGGCATATACGCTTTGTCGACAGCTTCCCGATGACAGTGACCGGCAAGATCCAGAAATTCAAAATGCGCGAAGCGATGGAAGCGGAGCAGGCCTCCGGCGGCCAGGCACCGAACAAGTCGGTGCAGCCGGCCTGACACGCGTACGGCCTGCTTCTTATCTGATAGTGCAATGAGTATTGCAACCACCGTGCGAAATGGTCGGCGAATCGTTACAATGGGAGGGCATTTTCGGCACTTGCCCTCCTCATTTTCGCCTCTGGCGTTTGAATTCAGCGCGATCACAGCAAAACGGAAACCAGCATGAGCGTGACCAGAACCAGCAACATCCTGCAGGCGGGCACCCGGGCCAAATCCCGGCGTGGCCGCAACCCTTCCATCGACCTGGAAAAAATCGAGCACGCGGTGCGCGAGATCGGCACCCAGGGCGCCGACATTTCCATGAAGGACGTAGCCGATTTCCTCGGCGTCAATGTCACCACCCTGTATCGCCATGTGGGCGGAATCGATGGCCTGCGGCGGATACGTGCCTCGCTGTCGCGCAGCGACCTGGAGGAACTGCCGTCACCCAAGGGCCACACCTGGCAATCCTGGATGCGCGTGCTGGGGGACTACTACCGCCGCGCCCTGCTGCAACATCCCGATCTGCTGGACTTCGTGCAGGCGGCACTGGACCCGGATTTCGTCAATCTGGAGAAGGAAGCCAGCATCCTGGTGCAATTCGGTTTCGAGCCCCGTGCCGCACTGATGGCCCACAGTTTTCTGATCACCACTGTTACCGGATATGTACAGCAGGAACTGCAGTCGATCGAGGAAGCCCGGGCCGGTTACGCGCCCTACTACGCGCGCCTGTTCCAGAATCTGGACAGCCAGCCCGAACGGTTGCCAACCCTGAGCAGCGTCAATCTGAGTCAGAAAGACCTCGACCGCGACCTGAACTTCAAGGCAGTGGTGAATTATGCGATTGCCGGCATTGGCGCCCAGCGCGATGCGCCGAAAGATGCTGACAAAAAACTCTGACGCGGAATTGTTGTATCCATGACCACCACATCGAATGCACCCGCACGTACCAGTGCGCTGTCCCGCGACCGCATCATCAAGGCCGCGTACCAGATTGCGAAGAAAGATCCGAACGACGCTCTCAGCATGCGCAAGATCGCAACCAAGCTGAAAGTGACGCCGATGGCGATCTACAAATATTTCAGCGACAAGAGCGAACTGATTGCCGCCGTCGTCGACCACCAGATGACCGAAAGCAACCTGATTCCCGACAACATCGACCACAGCGACTGGCGCAGCTGGGTCAAGGAATCCTTCCTGCGCATGTGGGACGCCTACGACAGTTCGCCGGGCATGGCCCAGTACATGAGCCACGCCACCAGCTTCGGCCCTGCGGTGCTGAACTGGCAGAACGAAACTCTGAAAGTACTGATCACCGCCGGCCTGACACCGAAACAGGCGCTGACAGCCCACGCCGCGATGGCAGAACTGGCCACCGGCAGCACGATCCTGGTGCCGATCCGCCAGCAGGGCGTGGAAAAAGTATTTCCCACCATCTGGAAAGACCTGAAGGCGGGCAAAGCACCCGACCTGTCGGAGCTGAACAACGGCCCGGTATCGGTGGTGGATTATCCCTGGCTGCTGATGTGCGGCCAGGCCATGCTGGAAAACATGCACAACAGTCGGGACGCCTTTTCGGCCGAACTGGACCTGATACTGGACGGTTTGACATTGCAATTGGCGGAAAATAAAAAGAAATAGTGGCGGGAACGCACGCATGAATGCCCATCTGGAAAAATGTTTTGCCCCTGCACACCTGAACGGCCTGGAATTGCGCAACCGCTTCATCAAGGCCGGCACTTACGAGGGCATGACACCGGGTGGGATTCCTTCCCCGGCATTAAAGGAATTCCACACCCGCATCGCCAGCGGCGGCACCGCCATGACCACCATCGGCTACTGCGCGGTGGAAGCGGACGGCCGGCTGAATGAAAACATGCTGTACATGCACGAAGGCATTCGCAAGCAACTGCGCGAACTGATCAGCAGCGTGCATGCACAGGGCGCGAAAGTATCCGGCCAGATGGGACACGGCGGCGGCTTTTCCAAAAACCGGGAACTGCAGCGCAAGCGTCCGCTGGGGCCGAGTTTCGGCATCAACATGCTGGGGGCCGCCAACGGCATGTTCTTCTGCGACGCCATGACCCAGGCCGATATCGACAACCTGGTGCGCACCTATCACGACGCCGCCGTCTTCATGAAATCCGTCGGCTTCGACGCAGTGGAAATCCATTTCGGCCACGGCTACGGCCTGTGCCAGTTCATGAGCCCGAAAACCAACAGGCGCAAGGACGACTACGGTGGCTCACTCACCAATCGCATGCGGCTGCCACTGCGCGTTCTGGCAGCCGTGCGCGACGCCGTGGGCGATACCTTTCCCGTGATCGGCAAAATCAGCCTGACCGAAGGTGTGCGTGGCGGCCTGGATTATGACGACGCTGTGGAAATCTCCATGCTGCTGGACAAAGGCGGCATCGACGGCATCATCACCAGCGGCGGCACCAGCACCATGAATCCGATGATCATGTTTCGTGGAGGCAACATACACAAACCGCTGATCCGGGCGGAAAAAAATCCGCTGATGAAAGCCATCATGTATATCGTCGGTCCGTCGCTGTTCAAGGACTACCCCTACGAGGAACTGTATTTCCTGGAGCAGGCCAAACGCATTCGCGAAAAAGTGCAGTGCAATATGATCTATGTCGGCGGCGCCAGCACCAACGCAAGCTTTGAACGGCTGATGGCGGAAGGATTTGATTTCATCCAGCTGGGCCGCACCTTGCTGAGCGATCCGTTTCTGCCCAAGCAGGCGGCCCGCACCGAGCATTACGAAAGCCGCTGCATCCACTGCAACGAATGCGTCGCCACGATTGAACACCCCAAGGGAATCCATTGCACCCGATTTGGCGTCAGCCACACCAGTACCGAAAAAATAACAAATACGATTTGAGGGAAGTACGAACATGAAAGACCTGAATAACAAAGTCGCCGTGATCACCGGCGCTGGCAGCGGCATCGGTCGCGCCTTGTCCGTGGCACTGGCCAACGAAGGCTGCGCGCTGGCGCTGGTGGATATTTCCGAAAAAGGATTGCAGCACACCCTGGCGATCCTGCACGGCCGCCGCAACAAGATCACCACCCACGTAGCCAGCGTGGCAGACCGCGCACGCATGGCCGCACTGCCGGCAGAGATCGAGCAGGCCCACGGCGCCATCCATCTACTGTTCAACAACGCCGGCGTCACCATCAACAAAAGTTTTGAAGACAGCTCGCTGGAAGACCTGGATTTCGTCATCAACATCAATCTGTATGGCGTGATCTATGGCTGCCATTTCTTCCTGCCCTATCTGAAAAAGCAGGCGGAATCCCACATCGTCAACACCTCCAGCCTGGCTGGATTTCTGGGGCTGCCTAACCAGGCCAGCTACTGCCTGTCGAAAGCAGCAGTAAAATCCCTGAGCGAAACATTGCGGGCGGAACTGGCGGTGCACAACATCGGCGTCACCAGCATTCACCCCGGCACCATCCGCACCAACATCCTGCGCGCCGCCGCCGATAAATCCGGCGACAATCAGGCCACCACGGAAAAACTGGCCGGGCTGATGGAACGCTTCGGCATGCCGCCGGAAAAACTGGCGGCGAAAGTGGTGAAAGCGGTGCAGGACAATCGCATGCAGATCCGGATCGGCTGGGATTCATTCCTGGGCGACTGGTTCAAGCGGCTGTTTCCGCGCGGTGTGCACAGGCCGTTGCAGTGGGGGTTTGCGAAGGAGCTGGAGAAAAAGCGGTTGGCTGGAAGTAATTGAGGGGCGCGGAAGGAACGTGCCTTCGGCAAGCGGATAGATGGCGACTGGTGGCTCATCTATCCGTTTTTTCATTTGGTATTCCGTCGGCTACAGGCAGGCTCTAGCCAGGAGATTTATGGCCTGCCATCACAAGTGCCGACGACGTAATCCCATTCCC
>JBMOPR010000046.1:0-4217 GCA_049323075.1 Pseudomonadota bacterium | reverse complement strand
ACATGGCTGCACTACGTCAAACAGCGCCATGCCCAACGGCGTCGCATGGAGCTTGCGTTTCTGCAACTCCAGGTATTGTCGATCCAGCAACCCCTTAAGGATGGCAGCGTAGGTGGACGGACGGCCAATGCCGAGGGCCTCCAATTCTTTCACCAGAGATGCTTCCGTATAGCGGCTGGGTGGTTTGGTCTTGCACGCTACTACCAACCCTCGTGAGGCCTGAACGAATTGTCCCTGTTCCAGAACGGGCAACTGTCGGTTTGGCGGCAACCCAGCAATTGGGTTTTCATCCTCGTTGACCTGTCCAGACTCATTGTCGGAATCCGGCAAGAGCTTCATCCATCCGGCATAGCGTAATGCGCGGGCGCGGGCAGTGAACCTCACGCGCTTGTCTTGTAGCGGTGCCTGCAGTACCAGAGTCTGGGTATCGTAAACAGCAGGTTTCATCTGGCAGGCGACAGCGCGTGTCCAGATCAGGTCATACAATGCCTGCAGGCGGACACGATCAGAGTCGGCCAGGCCAATGTCGCGAACACTAAAATCCACGGGCCGAATGGCTTCGTGAGCCTCCTGCGCACCATCCTTCGAAGCCCAGCGCGGCGGGGTGGGATTGATGTCCTGGGTAAAACCATTCGCACTGAGCCATCCTCTGGCGAGCTGGGTAGCTTCGGCGGACAGATTCGGATTGTCGGTCCGCATGTAGGTAATCAATCCCTGTTCATAAAGTGTCTGAGCCAGTTTCATGGCATCTGCCGGTGACAATTTCAGAGCAACGCTGGCGGCCTGCTGCAGCGACGATGTGATTAGGGGAGGGTAGGGCATACGGTTCTGCGGTTTCGCCTCATAGCGCTCAACCTGTACGGCCTGAAGCTGTGCCACCTGCTGTGCGAACGATCGATCGTTCCAGTGAGTTTGTCCTTCAGGCAGTAACGGTGACGCATCCCATTTTGCCCACCATGAATTACCGGACTGTTCGCCAAACACCAGATACGCATCGTAATAGTCGGTCACCACGAACGTCTGAATCGCGATTTCCCGTTTCACCACCAGTCCCAGTGCAGGGGTCTGTACTCGCCCTGCGGATAATCCACGCCGGTTGAAGACATTGCCTACCACCGGCGACACCCGATACCCCACCAACCGATCCAGCACGCGCCGTGTTTCCTGCGCCGCCACCAGATCCATATTCAGTTGCCGGGGCTTTGCCAGAGCCTGCAGGATGGCCGCCTTGGAGATTTCCGAAAACGTTACGCGCTGGTACTGCTTCAACCCCAGCGCGACCTTCAGATGCCAGGCAATTGCCTCGCCCTCACGATCCAGATCCGTGGCTAGATAAATTTCATCCGCCTTGTCGGCCAGGGAACGCAACTGCCGAACGACATCCCGGCCACGCTCGGTCAACACGTACTGCGGCCGGAATCCATTGGCGATGTCGATGGCCAGATCGTTCACCGGCAGATCACGGACATGACCCACCGATGCTTTGACCTTCCAACTGTCACCCAGCATGGCCTGGATTTTTTTCACCTTCCCCGGCGATTCCACGATCATGAGTTTCATGAAGCCCTCCCGATCCAGATCCTGGATAACATCAAGCTACGGCAGTTTTATCGACATCGGCCGCACCGGTGCGGCCGCCAAAGGGAATGTCGTTGTCCAGCTCCGGATTTGGTTTGCCTGTATCCACCTGGCTGTCCGGATCCTGTGCTTCGGATTTCTGCGAACGCGGTTTCATACGGAAGCTTTCCAGCGAGCGTAGATCCAGTGTCACGATGTTGATGTGCAGTTCCGGTTTTGAACGGGCCTCGCCGGTTTCTTTGTCAGTCCAATGACTGGCCGACAAATCGCCTACGATATAAACCTTGTCGCCCTTCTTCAGTGTGCGAGCCACCAGTTCTGCCTGCTCGTCCCACAGGCTGGCATCGACCCATAACCCGCGGTCGTCGAAGTCGTCACCGCGCTTGCGGAAATTCAGCAGACAGAGACGCAATTCCGCGATGGCACGCGCCTCGTTTTCCTTGCGTCCTGGTACAAATTTGAGTTTGGGATTTTCGCCCAGACGGGCAAAGCCATGAATATCGGTCATGTTCAGCTCCATTTTTCGTGATGAATGCGATGTCGCAGCATCACTAGATCACAACGTCAATGGGCTGTCGTGCGAAATGCCTGTATTGGGTTGAGTTACAAAAATTGATCAATTGAATTCGGAGAACGTGCACTTTTATCGACACATGCTGCAAAAAGTCATTGCACCAGTTCCCCATCGATCCGGCAATGCCAAGTCACGATCTCCTGCACACGCACAGAGGACGCAGCTCGATCATCATCCTGTCTCAGTCTCATCCCAAGTTTCCAACGAATCACTGGTTTCACGATTGACTAACCCCCGCCATGAAACCAATCCATCAAGCTGCTCCAGGCACTCCTGAGCAGAAGTCGAAACCCAGTATTGCAGATTCGCCAAATAATTCAGTGTCACCCGCCAGGCTTCAACCTCCAGCAGCGCTGCCAACACCGGTGATGGCAGCCGCGTCAACATTGTCTGGCAATCCTCCCGCTCCCTGTCGAACAATGCAACCACCACCTGGTTGCCTGCTTCATTCGACATTCGCCAGACCAGCTGTGGCGCCTTCCCGCGCGGCTTCATCCGTTTCAGATTTGCGATCCTGGGTTCCGCCAGAAGCGTCTCATAGGTTTGCACCAGCACCGCTGACTGCTTTTCCACCCAGTCAGCGGAATCCTCCTGCTCCAGCAACCATCGTCGAATGACAGCCTCCCTGCACCCTGCCACACCGGCGCCCCCCTTATCCCTTAAAAGGCCTTTTAAAAGGTATGTCTGACGACGCAGAAAGGTCTGACAAGAAATATCGCTCTGTCTTTCAGAACGACATTGCTCGTTACTCACCTACAGCCTCCATTCGCTTCCGTGATTTGGCTGGCACAGCTTCCTTCACTTCGGGTGCTGCCTCAGGCTCCTTCACCCGGATGGACGTTGCCTCAGTTTCCATCGCTGGCCGCACCCCGCTGTCCAGCCACTTCTGATTCAGCGCCTTCAATGACTGGGTCAGCATCGAATCATCACCCGCCAATTCACTGCCACCGTCACCGGCAAACACCATCGACCTGCTGGGATTCGGCCCCAGCTTGGGCCGACGCAGCCCCTGCAGAATGTCATCCGGCAGTTGGCCCAGCTTTTCCAATGCTGACCGCGCCCGCGCATTGTTGGCTGCGAAATCATCCCGTGTGGCACCACTGGCCCGGAAGCGCGACAACTGGAACAAGTGGCGCATCGGAGTGACGGACTGCGACAGAATGCGTTGCCAATCCTGTGTCGTCACCAATCCAAAATGCCGTGCTCCTAACGCTTTCAGAATTACCCGATCCGTCAACCCCAGCAGCTGCACAGCCACCGCAGCATGAACTGCCCGGAACCCAATAGGCACATCCACCGGACGTACACTGGACTGGGTCTCTGCCCGAATACCTGCATCCTCCATGGACGCCAGCAACCTATCCATCAACGCCATCAGATCCTTCAGTTGCGCCTTCACCAGCTCAATCTGTTCCTCGACCTGAATCAAACGGGCGTCGGCATAAGGGTCATCTGCAATCGCGCATGTCCACAATGCATTGAGGTTCGCTGCGAAAAGAGTGAAACATTGCTCCCGTACATTACTGGACTTACTGTTCTCCTGCTGACGCCCGAAAAATAACTGGTGCCCAATGAACGTATGCAATCGGATAGTGGCTCTGGGCATCACCGGCCCTGGTCGATCGTGCTCGATCAGAGGTTGAAGCTCGTCAGCGCCGCTGCGCTGACGGATCATGGCAGCGGTGTCCTTATCAGAGTTCGCCATAAAATAATCCTCTTGAATGTGATTGACAGTTGATCAGTGAAACAGGGCGTACGGTAAACGAGCTAGCCCAACCTCCACCATCGAATTGCCCTTATCTGTAACGTGTCCAATTCGTGAACAACTTCAAACCCACGCATCCCAGTCCTGCCGCACGATGGTGTTTGGTTGAGCCAGTTTCTGCGGTTCAGGGTGCTGACAATGTCAGCAGCACCTGTGTGCCAGAATCCATCGACTGGGTGTTGGCACTGCCAACAGTAGATGTGAGCCAGTTTCTGCGGTTCAGGGTGCTGACAATGTCAGCAGCACCTGTGTGCCAGAATCCATCGACTGGGTGTTGGCACTGCCAACAGTAGATGTGAG
>JBMOPR010000045.1:0-4235 GCA_049323075.1 Pseudomonadota bacterium | reverse complement strand
TTACCCGCAGCATCGATCATCTGCGTCAACTGGGCTGGAACATCCGCGAAATATCCATTGCGCCGTTCGTGGCGGCGGCGCGTCTGCTGTACCAGGGCCCCTGGGTAGCCGAGCGCACACTGGTCACGCAGGCATTGCTGGAACAGAATCCCGCCGCGTTGCTGCCGGTGATCCGCCGCATCGTGGAAGCCGGCCTGGAATTGTCGGCGCTGGACAGCTTCCGCGCGCACTACCAGTTGCAGCAACTGATTCAGCAGGCACAACCGCTGCTGCAATCGGTGGACGCCATCATCACACCCACCGTCGGCACCACCTACCGCGTCGACGCCGTGCAGTCCGATCCGATCCAGCTCAATTCCAATCTGGGCTACTACAACAATTTCATGAACCTGATGGATCTGGCGGCGGTCACCGTGCCCACCGGATTTTTCCGGCACGGCTGCGGTTTCGGCGTCACCCTGTTTCACCGCGCGTTCGAGGACAAGCGACTGCTGGCACTGGCGGCGCAACTGCACGCCGTTGCCGCACCCACGCTGGGTGCCACCGCATTGAAAAATCCGCCCAATACCTTCAGCGCCAAAGGTCCGCAACCGTTCATTCCCGTGGTGGTGTGCGGCGCCCATCTGGAAGGGCTCGCCCTGCACTGGCAACTGGCCGAGCGCGGCGCGCACAAAATCGAATCCACCACCACCGCACCGCGCTACCGCATGTACGCGCTGGCGGGCGGGCCTCCGTTCCGGCCGGGTCTGATGCGGGAAGCCAACGGCGTCGCATTGCCGGTGGAAGTCTGGGCCGTGCCGCGCGAGCAGTTCGGTTCCTTCGTCGCCGACATCGCCGCACCACTGGGCATCGGCAAGGTGGAACTGGCGGACGGTCGCTGGGAATCCGGTTTCATCTGCGAACCCTACGGCCTGCAGGGGGCGGAAGACATCACCGACCTGGGCGGCTGGAAACCCTACCTGGCCCGGGGCCCGCGCTGAACCCGTGCCTGCCCGAGACGGCAGGCACTAATCCCTATCGCCAACCATCACAAAGACTCAACCCAACTGACCAAAATGTATTAGACAAAATCTGCACACCCGATCCATCATTCCTGCAGGCAGTACCTTTTCAACAAGCAGTACCTTCGGAGCGAACAGTTCAGGGAGCAGGGACTATGAGCTGGCTAAGCAATCTTCTGGGCGGCAGCGCAGGCAACATCATCGCGGAAGTGGGGAATGTCGCGGACAAGTTTCACTTGAGCGGCGAAGAAAAGCAGCAATTCAAACTGGAACTGGAAGCGCTGCTGCAAAAACGCGACAGCGAAATCGAACAGACCGTACGCAAGGAAATGGAAGCAAAAGAGCGCGTGCTGGTGGCGGAACTCAACCAGGGCGACAATTACACCAAACGCGCCCGCCCTACAGTGGTCTATTTTGGGCTCGGCCTGATTTTCCTGAATTACTGCCTGATTCCCGGCATCCAGTTCCTGCGCGGCAAGGCCACCGTGCAATGCGGCCAGGGCACGACCGCCACCGAGTGCACCGTCACCAGCGGCATCCAGTTGCCATCGGAATTCTGGTGGGCCTGGGGTGGCATCGTCGGCACCTGGGCCATCGGCCGCTCGCTGGAAAAAGCCGGTGCCAACAACCGTGCAGTGCGCGCGATCACCGGAACCGCATCGACCCCATCTGAACCGTTGGGCTGAGGCCGGCAGCCATGAGTATCCACATCAGCCAACACCGTATCGAGGGTGCGCCCTTCAAGCCTTCGCCCAATCACGGCAGCGCCTTTGAAGCAGGCCTGCCGGACGCCATCATCATCCACTTCACCGGCGGCAGCTCCGCCGAATCCGCCATCGGCTGGCTCTGCAATCCGCAGGCAAAAGCCTCAGCCCACGTGGTGATCGGCCGCGACGGCATCATCACCCAGCTGCTGCCGTTCGACACCGTGGCCTGGCACGCCGGCGCCAGCAGCCACGGCGGACGCACCGGCTACAACAAACTTTCGATCGGCATCGAACTGGACAACCCGGGCCGCCTGAAACGCACCGAGGGTGGCGACTATGTGTCGGCGTTCGGCCGCAAGTATCCGGCGGCACAGGTGATCGCCGCCACACACCGCAATGAGCGTACGGAAAGCTACTGGCTGGCCTACACCGAAGAACAGATCGAAGCCACCTTTGCCCTGTGCATTGCCCTCTGCGCCACCTACCCGGTGTGGGAAATTCTGGGCCACGAAGAAATCGCGCCGGGCCGCAAGGATGATCCGGGCCCGGCGTTTCCGCTGGACCGCCTAAGGCAACGGCTGATTGCACGGGGCCGCGATGAAGACACCGGCTTCAACCGCAAGCCCGACGGCGACATCGATCCCGCCGCGCCGGCCCGGGGCAAGGGTTTCGTCACCGCCAGCCAGCTGAATTTCCGCGCCGAACCCCGCGCCAGCGCCGATGCCATCGCGCCACCGTTGCCGCGCGGTACCGTGGTGGAGATACTGGACCAGAAAGCCGGCTGGCATCAGGTACGGGTCAACGGCAAGATCGGCTGGCTGAAATCGGAATATCTGAAAACGGGATGACGGCTTGAAAGCATTCGCGCATCGCCTTGTTTTATTTTGGGCACCGACGTTGCAGGCCGGCGTGATGCTGAGCAGCCTGCTGCTGACGGGTTGCGCCAGCCCGCCGGTGCTGCCCGACCTGCACGGCCAGGCCGCCGTGGTCATGGGCTTCACCACCGAGGAAGCCAAGCCCTACGAAGGTGGCACCGTTTACACCGGCCTGCTGATTCACCGCATCAACGGCGCCAGTGTGGGTGAGACGCCACTGCGCCGTGATGACTACCGCACGGTGCCAGCGGGCAAAGTCGTTGTGGAAGGTCAGTGCTACTGGTACTGGCGCGGCATCTCATGGGAAACGCACCAGGACCTGCTGGAACCCGCCCGGCTGGAATGGGACGCACAGCCAGGGCATGTCTACACCCTGTTCGTGACCATCGACGAATACAAGGCCACCTGCCATCTGGAACTGTTCGACAAGCTGCAAACCACCCATGACTGAACCCACGCCGTTTTTGTCTGACCAGCACATCGCACAACTGCGCCGCCGCGATCACCGCGCCTTCGAAACGCTGGTGTCGCAACTGCACCGGCCGCTGGTAGCGGTGGCCCGTTCCATCATCGGCGAAAGTCTGGCGGAGGAGGTGGTGCAGGAAGCCTGGGTGTCCATCTACCGCGCGCTGCCGGAATTCGAGGGGCGCTCGTCGCTGAAAACCTGGATTTACACCATTGTCGGCAACGAAGCCCGCACCCGCCTGCGCAAGGAAAAACGCATCGTGGCGCTGGAGGATCTGGCGCTACCCGGCACCGATTATCTGGACAGCAGCCGCTTCAAGGCCGACGGCCACTGGGACACGCCGCCGCCGGACTGGCATCTGGAATCGCCGGAACAATTGCTGGAAGAAGCCCAGCTGCAGAACTGCATCGAAGTCACCCTGGACCAGCTCAGCCCCAACCAGAAGGCCGTGTTCACCCTGCGCGATCTGGAACAGCAAAGTCTGGACGACATCTGTAACATCCTGCAGCTGAGCGACTCCAATATACGGGTGCTGCTGCATCGGGCGCGCCTTCGACTGATGCAAGTGATTGATCGATATCAGGTGACCGGAGAATGCTGAGCTGCCGCGACATGGCCCACGAGGCCACCGACATGATGGAAGGGCGGGTGACCTGGCAACGCCGGCTGGCGTTATGGTGGCACCTGTTCCTCTGCGTGCATTGCCGCCGCTTCATCCGCCATCTGAAAATCCAGCGGCGCCTGAGCGGACTGCGGCCGACGCCACCGGCTGATCCTGCCACAGTGAAACGGGTGATGGACCGGGTGAAAGACCGCGTGTCAAAGGATTCCACTGAATAGAGAAGCGCTTCAATCGCCCCGCGCCACCGGCCGGGCCGGATCGCTGCACCATTCACTCCACGACCCGGGATACAGGCGGGAACCCGCAAGGCCCGCAAGTTCCATCGCCAGCAGATTGTGGCAAGCGGTGACACCGGAACCGCACTGATGCACCACCTGCTCCGGTTCCAGCTCTCCCAGCACTATGCTGAATTCCTTCTTCAATTTTTCCGCTGGCTTGAAGCGGCCGTCGCTGTCCAGGTTGTCGCGAAAAAAGCGGTTCAGCGCACCGGGAATATGGCCCGCCACCGGATCAATCGATTCATTTTCGCCACGAAAGCGGTCCGGCGCCCGCGCATCCAGCAAC
>JBMOPR010000044.1:0-4238 GCA_049323075.1 Pseudomonadota bacterium | reverse complement strand
CCGCATACTGGGCATCGTGTCGCAGCATGGTTCCAGCAACAGCCACATGTCGATTGTGGCGCGTTCGCTGGGCATTCCCACCGTGGTGGGTGTGGGCGATTTCCCCCTGTCACGGCTGGAAGGTCTCGAGCTGATCGTCGATGGCCATCGTGGCGAAGTGATCGTTTCGCCCAGCGGCGAAGTCCTGCGTCAGTACCAGGCCATCATCGACGAAGAAAAGCAGCTGTCGAAAGATCTGGAAGTGGTGGCCGACCTGCCGTGCATCACTACCGATGGCCATCGCATCACACTGTATGTGAATACCGGGCTAATGGCGGACGTGGGCATTTCGATCCAGCGCGGTGCCGAGGGCGTGGGCCTGTACCGCACCGAGATTCCGTTCATGGTGCGCGACCGCTTTCCGTCGGAACTGGAGCAGATGGAAATCTACCGCCAGCAGCTGGAAGCGTTTCACCCCGCCAGTGTCACCATGCGTACGCTGGACATCGGTGGCGACAAGGCGTTGCCGTATTTTCCCATTCATGAAGA
This sequence comes from Pseudomonadota bacterium, assembly GCA_049323075.1. GTDB lineage: Bacteria > Pseudomonadota > Gammaproteobacteria > Pseudomonadales > Ketobacteraceae > Ch67. The sequence goes on along the minus strand of JBMOPR010000044.1, from coordinate 3,710 downwards.
CAACCCGTTCCTGGGCTGGCGCGGCATTCGCGTGACGCTGGATCATCCGGAAATTTTCCTGGTGCAGATCCGCGCCATGCTGTGGGCCAGCGAAAGCCTGGACAACCTGCGCATCATGCTGCCGATGGTGAGTTCCATCACCGAGATCGAGGAGGCGATGCACCTGATTCACCGCGCCTATCTGGAAGTGCTGGAGGAAGGCGCCCATGTGGTGATGCCGCAGGTGGGTGTGATGATCGAGGTGCCTGCCGCCGTGTACCAGTGCCGCGAGTTCGTGCAGCAGTGCGATTTCGTGTCGGTGGGCAGCAACGATCTGACCCAATATATTCTGGCGGTGGATCGCAACAATCGACGAGTGGCCAATCTGTATCACGCGTTTCATCCAGCTGTGCTGCGCGCCTTGCAGACGGTGGTGACCGATGTGAAGGCCGAAGGCAAGCCCGTGTCGATCTGTGGTGAACTGGCGGGCGATCCGCGGGGGGCGATTCTGCTGATGGCGATGGGTTATGACACGCTGAGCATGAGTGCCAGCAGTCTGCTGCGGGTGAAATGGGTGTTGCGCAAGATTGGTCTGGCACGTGCCAAGGAAATTCTGCAGCAGGTGTGGACCATGGACAACGCCCAGGTGATCCGCAGCCATATGGATCTGATGATGGAGAGGGCCGGTCTGGGCAGCTTCATCCGGCCCATGCATTTTCCCGGTCCGGCGAAAGAGCCGACTGTCTAGCAGGCCGCAATGCTGCGGTTCCGGCTGGGTGCGTGACGCGAGCGCCCAGCGCGATATTCCCGCCGCAGTCTTTATTTCCCCGCTTTGAGTTTTTCCGCTTCCAGCACTGACACTTTCACGCCGATCACCAGCACGCCGATGGCTTCCTTGTTATACAGCATGGGCACGGAAATCTGTACGGCGGTCTGCCTGGTGCTTTCGTCTTCTTCCACATCGCCGATGAAAACCTCACCCTTGCCGCCGGCAAAGGCCTTGGTGAATTTGTCCTCGTCGCCCTGCCAGTAATCGCTGGTGGCGGGGAAGGCTGCCACATTGGCGCCCTTGGCGTCGGTGACGAACGCTTCGTTGTAGACATCCGATTGCTGCACGATGATGTTTTTCAGAAATGCGCCGACTTTATTTTCCTGTAATTCCTGGATCAGCGGTGATTTACCGGCCTTCCATTCCTCGTCGATTTTCTGGATCGACTCCAGGCTGGCGTTGGCGCGGTTCTGTTCGCGGATGGCGTCGAGAATCATGGCGTTCTTGGTGAGAAACATCAGGCCGTCGATGCGGGGCTTGAGTATCTGCTGCAGTTCGGCCTGGCTCATTTCGGCGTGGCTGGACAGGGGTTGCAGGGCTAGAACAGCGAGAAGGGCAAATGCGGACATCCTGAACATGATGAAACTCCTTGATAGGTGCATTTTCTTGAAGCTTAGACCGCGTTACGGCGGTTGTAACGGGTGGCTGGGGTCCGTTTGTGTGTGGCTGGCGCAAGGAGTTGAATTGGCGCAGGTTTTCGTTACTTGCTTACCGGCCGCTTCTGCAGTTTGCGCTGCAGGGTGCGGCGGTGCATGTTGAGGGCGCGGGCGGTGGCGGAGATGTTGCCGTTGTGTTCCAGCAGCACCCGTTGCAGGTGTTCCCATTCCAGCCGGTCCACTGACAGTGGATTTTCCTGCAGGGGATTGGTGTCGGTGGTGTTGTCGGCGTCGTCCTGCAGCAGGGCCAGGATGTCGGCGGCGGTGACCGGCTTGCACAGGTAGTTTTCAGCGCCGCGCTTGATGGCGTCCACGGCGGTGGCGACGCTGGCGTAGGCAGTGAGCATCACCACCCGGGCGTCCGGCTGGAGTGCCAGGATCTGCTGCAGCAGTTTCAGGCCGCTTTCGCCGTCCAGGTTCAGATCCAGCAGGATCAGGTCGAAGCGCTTGTGCTGCAGGATTTGCAGCGCGCTGGTGCCGTCCCGGGCGGTGGCCACTTCGGTGCCGCGCCGTTGCAGCGAGCGGCCCAGGGTCTGCAGGAACAGGGAATCGTCGTCGATCAGCAGCAGGGCCGGGATGGTGGTCATGGAGTTTCCGTTCCTGCCAGTGGCAGGCGCACTTCGGTGACGGTGCCGCTGGCGCGGGTGGATGGCAGCAGGCGCAGGGTGCCACCCAGCCGGTTGATGGTGGCGTGGGACAAAAACAGGCCCAGCCCCAGACCGTCCTGGCGCGAGGTGACGAAGGCTTCCCCCAGTTGCGGGCGCACGGCGTCGGGAATTCCCGGTCCGGTGTCGGTGATGCGCAGGCAGATGATATTGCCCTGCTGTTCAAAGGCCAGTTCGGGATCGGTGGCGCTGACGCGGGCGGCGTTGTCCAGCAGGTTGAGCAGGGCCTGGTCCAGGGTTTCGTCCCCGACCACGGTGCCACTGGGCGGCTGACCGATCACGCGTAATTCCCGCGCCGGATGCAGCAGGTTGAACTGCTGGCGCAGGCGCTGGGTGAGCAGATCAATGGCCACCGGTTCGCGCACGTCGTTCCGCAAATTGTCGGCCTTGCGCATCATGCCGTGCAGGGTGGCCTTGCAGGTGTGAATCTGTTGCGCCATCAGTTGCAGGTCCTGCTGCAGGTCGGGCCGGTCCGTCAGCGCGTCTTTCAGGTCGTCGGTGAGTACCGCCAGGGTGGAAAGTGGCGTGCCCAGGTGATGGGCGGCACTGGCGGCGAACGTGGCCATGGCAATCAGCTTTTCGTCCTGCAGGATTTTTTCCTGCTGGCGCGCGATCTGGTCGCGCTGGCGGCGCATGGACTGCGCCAGCGGCAGCACCAGTCCCACGATCAGCAGCACCGACACCGCAAAGGTGATCCACATTCCCAACAGATGCAGCTGCATGAAATGGTCGCTGGCACCGGCGTGGTTGTGGTGTGCGTGGCTGGCCGTGTCCCCGGCCATATTGCTGACCATCTCAAGGGGAATGAAATATTCGGTCAGCGCCGTGTACAGCAGCAGCACGCTGAGGGCGATCAGTGCGGTGGCCTGCCATCCCAGCAGGGCGGCGCCCATGGCCAGGGGCACCAGCAGCAGGGAAATCACCGGATTGGTGTGGCCGCCGGCATCGTGCAGATACCAGCCCAGCAGGCCAATGGAGCAGAACAGCAACAGCAGGTAGAGCGCCACTGGCACGGATGCGCGCCGGCGCCAGGCGATAAAGGTGACGGCGGTGAGCAGGGCCTGGGATGGCAGCAGCAGCCAGTGCAGGCGCGCCGGCAGGCTGATCTGTTGCAGATGGAAGGCAAGGCTGGCCGTGAGCATTACCGCCAGCAGGATGCACATGTACCAGGCGAGGTAGCGCAGGCTGTCCCGTTGCAGGGGGGCCTGCCACCAGGATGCGGATGCATGGGTTGCCGGTTGCTTCATGGGGTGGACCAGTAGGGCGCATCGATGCGGGTGGAATTGCCCGCATTATACACGCCGGCCCGCGCGCAGTTGGTTGTCGCGCGGGCCGGTGTTGCTTCTTCAATTTTGCAGCGCCTTGGGCTTGAACAGTTTCACCAGTACCGGCAGCACGATCAGCGTCAGCAGCGCACAAACGATCATGGTGGCGGCGATCAGCAGGCCCAGACGACCGGTGGAGCCGTAGTGCGAGGCAACCAGCACGCTGAAGCCCAGTGCCAGACATACCGAGTTCACCATGATCGGCCAGGAGGCATGCTCGATGGCGGCTTCGATGGCCTGGGCCAGGGGCTTGCCT
>JBMOPR010000043.1:0-4239 GCA_049323075.1 Pseudomonadota bacterium | reverse complement strand
TTCCACACCGGATGACGGCAGTACCCCGGACGATGGCTCGACTCCCGATGATGGCTCCGCCCCCGATGATGGCTCGACTCCGGACGACGGCAGCACGCCCGACGACGGTTCCACTCCGGACGACGGTGCCGGCGGCAATCCCGGCAGCCCGCTGCCACCGGTCCAACCCACGGAAGGTAATCTGTATTTGCCTACGTCACCGGGTATTCGCTGGTACTACAACAATGGTGCGCTGACGGCAGCGTTCTCCGGCTCCACCTCAGTGGGCGGACAGATGCTCGGCAATCTGCAATACAGCAACGGACTGATTGACTACGTGCTGAGTGACGGTGCCATTCTCGGTTATGGCGGCTCGCAATATTCCCAGGTGAACCCGGCTGATGGTGTGGTGTACGAAATCGACATCACGCTGGGGCGCGCCCATTCGATCTTCGTTGCCTCCGCCACCAACTACAGTGGCACGGCATCCATCAGCGCCCAGCCGCTGGACATCACCTTTCCCTCATTTCCCTATAACGGCCGCGTAACACCACTGGGCATTTCCCGCATCGACGCCGGCGATCTGGGTGTGCTGCCCGCGCTTGGCATGCGGGTGATGCTGAATCCCGGCGGCACCTGGGGTGATTTGCTGGTGTTGACCTACCCGGAACTGGGGCCGGTCATGCAGCGTCGTACTACCGATCTGTGGTTTGCGCCGGGCGTGGGTCTGGTGCAGCGCAAGGACGGTGACGTCACGCACCGCCTCACCGCCGTGGACGGCATCCAGCGGCCACTGGTATTTGAATTCGCAGCCGGCACCAGCGCTTATCCTGATCCGCTGCAGATTCTGCTCGATGGAGAACCCGTGACCAGCAATGACTGGACTGCGCAGGTGTTGTATCACACCAGTCCCACCGGCTGGCTGCGGGTGAATTTCGACGGCACCGGCAGCTGGCGCGCCAGCCTGACCAGCCTGGCGCAGGGCGAGGGACTGCACTCGGCCACCGTGCGCATGACGCGGGGCGACGAGCAGGTGGATGTGCCGGTGATTGTTTACGTGCGGTGAAACAGCGCTTCGCACCGCATGGGCATTCCCTCACGCGGCGGCATGGTGATGGAAGCCAGCGGCACCGGCGCGTTGTTGCCCGCGTAATTCAACGTGAACCGCCGGCCCGTCAGCACCAGAATGATCATCGCTTCCAGCAACGCAAAGCCTTCGCCAATACAGGTTCTGGGGCCGCCGCCAAACGGAATGAACGCATAGCGTGGCAATTCCTTTTCAAACTCCGCTGTCCAGCGTTCTGGCAAAAACACCTCCGGCTGTGAAAAATAATCCGGATGCCGTCCCATCACGTAAGCGCTGATCACCACGCCTTTACCTTTTGGAATTTTGAATCCGCCCAGCTCCACATCTTCCAGTGCCTCGCGGCCGATCATGTACGCGGGCGGATACAAACGCAGGGTTTCCCGGATCACGCCGCGTGTCAGCGGCAACTGCATCAGATCATCCATGCCGGGCAGGCGATCCTGCAGCACGCTGGCCCATTCCTGCCTTAATAGCGGCCAATACTGCGGATGCAGTGACAACAGATAAAACGCCCAGCTCAACGTAATCGCCGTGGTGTCGTGGCCGGCCAGAAACAAGGTGATGGTTTCATCGCGCAGTTGCCGGTCCGACAGCGCACTGCCGTCCTCGTAGCGTGCATCCATCAATGTTGACAGCAAGGATTGCCGCTCCGGCGAACGACGTTGCTGTTCGATGAACCGCGCCAGCTGGCGGTCGATTGTGCGCAGTGCCCGCCAGTAACGGATGTTGGCTGCAGTCGGCAAGTAATCCAGCAACGGAAACGGCCGGCTCAGGCGCACTGCAATCTGCGCTTCCAGTTGTTGCGTGGCATTGTGCAGGCCGTAATCCCGCGCCGAGAATTCCACATTGAACAGGGCGCGCATCGCGATCTCGGCGGTGACCTGCATCATGTCCTGGTGAATGTCGCGGATCTGGCCGGGCTGCCACGCATCCATCATCTGCGTGGTGTAATCCACCATGTGATTCACGTACAGCGCCAGCCGTTTGTGCTGGAACGAGGGCGCCGCCAGTTTGCGTTGCTGGCGCCAGGAATCGCCCTCGCTGGTGATCAAGCCGTTGCCGAAGATGGCTTTGTATCGCGTCCAGAAACCGCGATTTTTTATAAACTCGTGCTGGCGCGTGGTGAGCACTTCGCCAATCAGCTCGGGGCTGGTCAACAGATAATTGTCATGTTTCAGCAAGCGGAAACGCACAACGGGGCCGTAAGGGCGCAGGGAATTCAGAAATTCCATCGGGCTGCGCAGGAATTCGGGTAGTAGGCCGAGGAAGCTTTGGCTGGTGGGGCCGGGCGGTGTAGGGAAGGGTTGATGCATGGAAACTTCCTTGTAGTTAATGTTTCTGGGCCATTGGATAGCATGTCTGGTGTTTACATTCGTTGACGAACTCTGTCTATATTAATAGGCTTCGTCAGTCGATAGGCATTGCGCATTTGGAATGACGGGTACCTGATATGGGCAAGGTGAAAAGGGCGGATGGTGCATTGTTGTCGGAGCTGCGGGGGCTGATTGAGCAGGCCCGCCGGCAAGTGGCCCATACGGCCAACAGCACGCTGACGATGTTGCATTGGCACATTGGACTACGCATTCACCGTGAGATTCTCAAGGAACAGCGTGCCAGTTATGGCGAGGAGATTTTGCCGACGCTGTCGGCAAAATTGGAACCTGAGTAAGGGAAGGGGTTCAGTGCCCGCAATCTGGCCCGTATGATCAAGTTTGCTGAGGCATTCCCGGATGAAGTAATTGTGGCGACTCTGGCGCGAGAACTGAGCTGGAGCCACATTGTCGAAATCCTCCCGCTAAAAAAGCCGGAGGCTGTGGTTCAGGCAGAGATCAGCCACCTGCGTGCAGGCGGGCAGATGACACCCGATATGGTATTTCGCGATCCCTATATGCTGGATTTCCTGGGTCTGCCCGATGGCTATAGTGAACGCGATCTGGAGTCCGCCATCCTGCGTGACATGGAGCGCTTTCTACTGGAGTTGGGCACGGGATTTACCTTTGTCGCCCGGCAAAAGCGCATTACGGTTGGTCCGGATGATTTTTACCTCGACCTGCTTTTCTACCATCGCCACTTGCGTCGTCTGGTGGCAGTTGAGTTGAAGCTGGAAGCGTTTGCTCCCGCACACAAGGGACAGATGGAGCTTTATTTGCGCTGGCTGGACAAGTATGACCGTGCGCCGGGTGAAGAGTCGCCGATTGGCCTGATTTTGTGTGCGGGTGCCAACGCCGAGCAGGTAGAGTTGATGGATTTGAGTAGTGCCAATATCCGTGTGGCTGAATACCTTGATCACATGCCTGACATGAAAGTGATGCAAGCACAGTTGCACAGGGCAGCAGAGCTGGCGCGCGAACGTGCAGCACGCGGTCGGCTGCCGCATGTGGCTGAAACGAAGGGAGAACCACAATGACCATGAAACGCTGGCGTTTCAAACAGGCGAAAAAATGAACACCCTCGTTCCTCTATGGCGACAGGCACGACGCCAATAATCGGTATTTTTCACATTGCAGTTCCCGCTATCAGGTTTACGCTGAATCCCCGGGCCAGCCCCATTTCATTGCCCCCAATCCACAGGAAGACCACCCACCAGAGGGACTTTTCATGAACGCCTACATGATGGCCGCCGCCGCAATGGTAATCACCAAGGTGAGCTACGATCTGCTCAACGACATCCGTATCCGCGACCGGGTGTACACGCAACCCCTGAAAACCATGCCTGCCAACGCCAAACAGCTGATCGACGAGATGATGGCCGAGGCGGCGAAGGATAAAAGCCTGAGCACCGACCAGCTGGCCCAGATCGAGAAGGGCATTTATAAAATGCTGTCGGAAGGCGCGGTGGAACAACGCAATTTCGAGATGAAAAAAACCCGCGAGATGATTTCCTATGTGGGTCTGTTCCTGTCCTGGTTCATGAAACAGAAGGGGCTCAGTTACGAACAGATCCAGGCCAAGTACATCAAGGAGTTTTCGGTCAGCGAGCGGGAAGGGCACCTGAAGATCATCGAGTCTGCGGCGGGTTCCAACAGTGATCTGATGGGCAAGTTCTACTACACATTGCGCAAGAAGTTCGGCTTTGGCGCGAGCGTGTCCAATTCCCATCTGAAACAGGCAAAGCTGTAACGCAGGTTAGCGCGAACACCGTGCCCTGCGCGCTGTCAGGGCACTGTCATCCT
>JBMOPR010000042.1:0-4246 GCA_049323075.1 Pseudomonadota bacterium | reverse complement strand
CCCTGCGGCAGGGTCTGGACCAATAATAATTCTTAACTCAGGATGACATTATGAGTAACAGCTGGATTGAGAAAATCCTGCCCAGTGTTGGGAGAAACACAAACAAGAAGACCAATATCCCCGAAGGACTCTGGCGGAAGTGCGCCAAATGCGGTGCGTTTCTCTATCGTCCCGAGCTGGAAAAGAATCTGGATGTCTGCCCCAAGTGCGATCACCACATGCGGTTGAGTGCGCGGCGCCGGCTGGACCTGTTTCTGGACCAGGATGGTCGTAGCGAGATCGCTGCCGATCTGGAGCCGGTGGATCGCCTGAAATTCAAGGACAGCAAGCGTTACAAGGATCGTCTGGTTGCCGCGCAAAAGGGCACTGGCGAGAAGGACGTGCTGATCGTATTGAAAGGCAAGGTCAATGATTATCCGGTGGTGGCGTCTGCCTTTGAATTCGAATTCATGGGCGGCTCCATGGGTTCCATCGTTGGCGAGAAATTCGTGCGTGGTGTGAACGCGGCAATTGCTGCCCGAACCCCATTCGTGTGTTTTTCTGCCAGTGGCGGCGCCCGCATGCAGGAAGCACTGTTCTCGCTGATGCAGATGGCGAAAACCAGTGCCGCACTGGAAAAGCTGAAAGAAGCCCGCCTGCCGTTCATTTCCGTGCTGACCGATCCGGTTTACGGTGGCGTGTCCGCCAGTCTGGCCATGCTGGGTGATATCAATGTGGCGGAGCCCAATGCACTGATCGGTTTTGCCGGCCCCCGCGTGATTGAGCAGACCGTGCGCCAGAAATTACCGGAAGGTTTCCAGCGCAGTGAATTCCTGCTGGAGCATGGCGCGCTGGACATGATCGTGCACCGCCTGCAGTTGAAAGACACGCTGCACCGTCTGATGGCCAAACTGTTGCCGGCGGCAACGGCGGCCTGATGACCGATACCCCGTCGTTGCAGGCCGCCGGTCAGGGGTTGGTGACGTCCACAGTGACGTTGACGACTCTCAGCCAGTGGCTGCAACGACTGGAGCGTCTGCATTTCAAATCCATCGATATGGGTCTGGAGCGGGTGAGCCGGGTGGCGCAGTCGCTGGGTCTGCTCTCCGGCCTGCCCTTCATCTTCACGGTAGGTGGCACCAACGGCAAAGGCTCCACCGTTGCGTTTCTGGAATCCATTCTTCGCGCCGGCGGTTATCGCGTCGGCACCTACACGTCCCCCCATCTGATCGATTTCAACGAGCGCGTGCGCATTGACGGCAGCGAGGTATCGGATGAACAGCTGATCGCTGCGTTTGAAAAAATCGAGTCCGCCCGCAACGACATCAGTCTCACTTATTTTGAATTCACCACCCTCGCGGCGTTGCTGGTTTTCAGGCAGGCGCAACTCGATGTGCTGGTGCTGGAAGTGGGGCTGGGTGGGCGCCTCGATGCCGTGAATGTGTGGGATGCAGATGTGGCGGTGGTGACCTCCATCGATCTGGACCATCAGGCGTTTCTTGGCAATACCCGCGAAAAAATCGGCCTGGAGAAAATCGGCATCGGCCGCGCCGGCAAGCCGCTGGTGCTGGGAGAGCGCAATACGCCGCAACTGGTGCTGGATTCCCTGCGGGCACTGGCGATTCCCTTTCTGCAGCTGGGGCGTGATTTCGATTATCAGACGCGGGAAAACGACTGGCGCTTTGCGGGACTGTCGCGGGACAGGAAACCCTGTGTGCAGGAACCACTGCCGGTTCCAGCGCTGTACGTTGCCAATGCCGCTCTGGCGCTGCAAGCACTGGCGTTAAGTCCATTCACACCAGCGCCCGATGCCATCCGGGCCGGTCTGGAAAATGCCTCTCTGGCCGGACGCCAGCAGATCGTGCAGCACCAGCCCGACCTGATGCTGGATGTGGGCCACAATCCCCATGCGGCTGCCCATCTGGCCCGCCGGCTGGAGAAGTCAGCATACCGCCGCGTGCACTGCATCGTCGGCATGCTGCGGGATAAAGCGCTGGCGGACACTCTGGTGGAACTGCTGCCGGTAGTGGACTACTGGTACCCGGTCACCCTGGGTGGCGAACGGGGGCAGGGCGCCGATGCCATTGCGTCGGAATTGCGCGAGGCGGGCGCCCGGGTAGGCTTTCTGGCGGCGTTCCCTGCACAGGCCTGTCGCCGGCTGTTGACGCAGGTACAGCGCGATGACCTGATTTTGGTCTTCGGTTCCTTCTATACTGTCGCAGACGTAATACAATGCCGCGCTCGGACGGCAGGCACCCGGATCGTAGAAAAGAGGACCTAAGGCTTTGGAACAAAACCTGAAACAACGGTTGGTGGGCGCACTGGTGCTGATCTCGCTGGCGGTGATTTTTCTGCCACTGGTATTCGACGGGCAGCAGCAGCGCATCGACACCACCCAATACGCCATACCCGAGCAGCCCGCGTTGACGCTGAAAGCAGTGGACATCGAGCCCCTGGAACAGCAGGCCGCTGAGGAACTGGCGGTGGTCAATACCATCACCCAACAGAAGCAGGAACAGGAAGAGCAGGCGGCAACCCAGATGCCTGCCGATGCCACCACCAATATACCTGCAGCCCAGCCGCAATCGCCCGTTGCCCCTGCTCCCGCTCCCGCAACCCCGACCACCCAGCCTGTTTCCCCCGTCGCGACCTACATCGAGCAGGAAAAGAAAATCGACCAGGCACTGCAAAACGCTCCACCGGGGCAGACCGTGGATCTGGCGGAAGCCTGGATCATCCAGGTGGGCGCCTTTTCCAGCCAGCCCAACGCCGATGGCCTGCGGGACAAGCTCAAGGCCAATGGCTATCCGGCGTTTGTGAAGCCGGTGAAGGTGGCATCGGGCAGTCTGTTCAAGGTGTATGTGGGCCCTGAAATCCGCCGCCACCGGGTGGATCAGCAGAAACTGGAGCTGGAACAGAAATACCAACTCAAAGCGCTGATTTTGAAGTACATTCCCTGAACAGAATGGCGTAGGATTTTTGTCCGCCTTTTTGGTAGAATGCGCGCTCTTCCCAGGACCCGGTCAGTATTTCCTACGATGACTATTGCCGATTATGTGATTCTCGGTTCCATCGCCGTTTCCATGGTGCTGAGTCTGCTGCGCGGGTTTACCATCGAAGCCATTTCTCTAGCTAGCTGGATTGCCGCATTTGTCGTTGCCCGTCTGTTCAGTTTGCCGTTCGCCGTCCTGCTCAACGATCTGGTTGATCCGCCTTCCATGCGGCAGCCGGTGGCATTCATATTGTTGTTCGTGCTCACCCTGATTGTCGGCGCCCTGATCAAGCATCTGGCCAAGGCGTTCATCAATGCCACCGGGCTGTCGGGCACCGACCGTCTGCTGGGCATGGTATTTGGCGCTGCGCGAGGCGCATTGCTGGTGGTGGTGAGTCTGTCCGTGCTGTCGCGGACCACCCAGATGCCGGCCGACCCCTGGTGGCAGAAGTCCGTATTGATACCCCATTTCCTGCTGGTGGAAGGCTGGACCGCAGAAATGGGGCAGAAAGCCTGGAACGGGATCATGGCTATCGGCCGTACCTGATCCTGCTTGCGCTATCATTGTTGTTCATCGCAGTTCATGACCGATCGAGGTAATAGCGAATGTGCGGAATAGTCGGCATCGTTGGCCGCTCCAACGTCAATCAAACCCTGTACGACGCCTTGACGGTGCTGCAGCACCGTGGCCAGGATGCCGCTGGAATGGTCACCTGTGATCAGGACAAACTGTTCCTGCGCAAGGACAATGGCATGGTGCGGGATGTGTTCCGCACCCGTCACATGCGCCGGCTGCAGGGCAACATGGGCATCGGCCATGTGCGCTATCCCACGGCGGGGACTTCCAGTTCTGCGGAGGCACAGCCCTTCTACGTGAACTCCCCGTATGGCATCACGCTGGCCCACAACGGCAACCTGACCAATGCGGGCGAGATTGGCGAGGATCTGTACAAAACCGATCTGCGCCACATTAACACCAACTCCGATTCGGAAGTGCTGCTGAACATTTTTGCGCACGAGCTGCAGGTGCTGGGCAAACTGGTGCCCACCGAGGAAGACATTTTTTCTGCGGTTTCTGCCGTGCATCGTCGCTGCAAGGGTGCCTACGCCGTAGTGGCCATGATCACCGGCTACGGCATCGTCGGCTTCCGCGATCCCTACGGCATCCGCCCCGCCTGCTTCGGCGAGCGTGAGACCGAAAGCGGTATCGAATACATGATTGCGTCGGAAAGTGTGGCGCTGCAGGCCATGGGCTTCCAGCTGATCCGCGACATC
>JBMOPR010000041.1:0-4263 GCA_049323075.1 Pseudomonadota bacterium | reverse complement strand
CCACCCACCACCTTCGCCATCAATGCAGCAAATTTGATGGTGGTTTTATCCTGGAACGGCGCGCCCACCACCTGCACATTCACCGGCAGATTGTCCGACGTCACGCCAACCGGTGCGCTGGTGGCCGGCAAGCCCATCAACGTCGCCGGTGAAATCCAGATCAGCATGTCGGCATAGTGACGCTTCTCGCCGTTGATGGTGATCTTGCGCAGCGGCATTTCCGGCTGATGCTGGTGCGGCAACGCGGTGGTGGCCGCCGGCGGCATCAGGATCACATCATACTCATCGAATACTTTCAGGAATTTCTCGCGAATGCGGCGGCGCTTTTCATCGACCCGCAGCCAGTCGACATGGCTCTGCGCCGCGCCCGTGAAGAAATGCTCGAAGCCCTTGGGCGTATCGAAATGCTGGCCGATCTTTTCCAGCAGCGGCGCCGCCAGCCCCATCAGGCGACGCTCCACCTTCTTGCGCGACGCTCCCATGATGCTGCCCATCAGGTTCATGTACGACGGGTAGAAATCTGCAAGGCCCAATCCCAGCGGCGAACCCAGCGTCACCTTCACACCGGCATTTTCCAGCGCGATTTTCATCTGGCCGTACACCGCTGTCATGCGCTGATCGATGGGGCATAGTGGATCATCGATCCACAGCAGCACACGGAAATCCTCGATCTTTTTCTGCTTCGCCGCCGGCAGTTTCAGCTGCCAGCCCGGCTGCATCAGCGGCGACGGACCCGCCACCACATCCAGCAGCAATTGCAGATCCTCCGCAGTGCGCGCCATCGGTCCCGCCACTGCCAGATCCGGTTCGCCCAGTCCACCCGGCGGGCCCGGAATATGGCCCCGCAGGGACACGATGCCATGCGTCACCTTGTGCCCGTACACGCCGCAGAAATGCGCCGGAATCCGGATGGAACCGCCGATGTCGCTGCCCAGTTCCAGCGCAGAAAATCCCGCCGCTAGCGACGCCGCTGAACCACCGGACGAACCACCGGGCGTCAGCGCCTTGTTCCAGGGATTGTGGGTGGTGCCGTACACCTTGTTGTAACTTTGCAGGTCGGACGCGAACACCGGCACGTTGGTTTTGCCGACGATGATGGCGCCGGCATCCAGCAGATGTTTGATCGCCACCGCCGGCTTCTTCGGCATATGGTTGCGCAACGACGACGCACCCGCCGTGCAGGGCATGCCCGGCACTTCATAGGTGTCCTTCACCGTGATCGGCAGACCATGCAGCGGGCCCCAGGATTCCCCTTTCGACCGCGCCGCGTCCGCTTCATCCGCCCGCTGGCGCGCGTTGGCAAAATCATTCGCCACCACCGCGTTGATATCCCGGTTGAAGCGTTCAATGCGGGCAATATAGGTTTCCAGCAGTTCGCGGCTGCTGATCTCGCCTTTCTGCAGGCTCTGCAGCAATTGCCGGGCACTGCCATAAATCCAGTCATTACTCACGGGGTTCCCCTCTGCATTTCAGAACGATTGCCAGGACACTTGCCTGAACAGGACCAAAAAACCTGCCGAAAGGGTAGCGGCATTGCACACGCTTGCAAATGACGGAACGCGTCATATTTCCGGTCGCCCTGACCAATGTTCACAATGCATGACCTTCATCAGAAAAGCTTGTCAGTGTCGGCCCGGCGATGCTGGCGGAATATTTCCAGTTCCCAGGGCCGCATGGCCAGCACCAGGCTGGTCCCGAAGCGGTCCGCCAGCGGCAGCGCCTGATCCTCCTGATGCAGGTTGCGAAAATCCTGCGCCAGCCGCTGCATTTTCTGCTGCAGCTGACCATTGGATTCCCGCGACAGCATGCCGGTCACGAACAGCCGCAATTCCCCCGGCTTCTCAAAGGTGCAGCGGAAAAAATCGTTCTGCACCTGGGCTTCAAAAAAGCGCTGGATCGGGCCGCCCCTGTGCCACTGGAAATCCGTCGACGCCAGTGGCCGGATGCGATTGCCGGGCATCAGTTCGATCAGTTTCATGCGATCCAGCCGCGCCAGATGCTGGATCAGCTCCGGCTCCTTGATCTTGTACGTAGCCAGAATGTCGCGAAAACTCCAGCGGTTCAGCGCCGACACCGCCACAATCAGCAGCTTGGGATCGGACACCAGTTCCTGTTCCTGCTCCCATTCCAGCTGGTGGATTTCCTTGTCCGCCTGCATCCGCCGCACCAGATCCGTGATCTCGATGCCCGCCAGTTCGCACACCTGGTCCAGCCTCTGCACTGAAAACTGCTTGTCGGCAAACAGCCGCTTCACGCTGGGCAGCGACAAATCCAGCCGTTGCGCCACCTCGGCATAGGTAATCCCCTGTTCCCGCAGCACGCGTTTCAGGGCATCGATCAGGGCTGTGGTCTGGGCCATGGGCACCTCACTTCGCTCGAAAAGGTATCAACATACGATACCTATAGCAGCACATATCGCGACATTCAAGACTTTGGTAGCCATATCCAACACCCCGCCCGATACTGACCCCGCTGCTTTCAACAACCCTCTGACCGGAGCAAACCCCATGCTGGACAACATCCAAAGTAACTCGAACGGCTGGCTGTTCTTTGTGAAAACCTCATTCGCCATCGCCCTGCTGGCCACCACGGCAGGCATCCTGTTCACCCCGATCGACCTGCTGGTGAAAGGCTATCTGGGCATCTGCGCGCTGTTCCTGGTGAGCACCACCATCACGCTGTCGAAAACCATGCGTGACGAACACGAAAGCCAGCGCCTGATTCACAAGATTTCCGAAGCCAAAACCAAACAACTGATCAAGGAATTTGCGGAGTAATTGCCATGAGTCTGTGGATGAAATTGCACACCCTGTTTCGCGCCACCGCCACCGAACCGCTGGAACACATCGTCGACGTCAACGCGATTCGCATCTTCGAACAGGAAATTCGCGACGCCGAAAATGCCATCGTACAGGCCAAATACCAGCTGGCCACGGTGATGGCGGAGAAGAAACAACTGCAGCGCCACAACCAGGCGCTGGAGGAAAACATCGCCAACAAGGAACGCCAGACAGTGGCGGCGCTGGAGAAAAATGAAGAAACGCTGGCACAGGATATCGCCGCTCTGATCGCCGATGATGAATCCCTGCTGGCAGACCAGCGCAAGCAGGCGGACTACCTGCAACAGCAGGAAACCCATCTGAAACGACAATTGCGCATCGCCGCGCAGTCGATCCAGAAATACCAGCGCGAACTGGCGCTGGCGAAAGCCAACAACAGTGCGCAAAAAGCACTGGGACAATTGAAGGGCTATTCGAGTGGTTTGAACGCATCCATGCAGGATATGGCGTCCTCGCTGGAACGGATTCAGAAACGGCAGAACCGTGCCGTGGACATGGACGCGGCGCTGAGTGAGATCAATGCGGAGATGTCAGGGGAACAACTGGATGCACGGCTGAAACAGGCGGGCATCAAAACCGGCAAGCACGATGCCGAGGCAGTGTTGGAGCGGCTCAGAAAGCAGCGAGCGGCCTGACGGACCGGCGGCAAACAGCCTTGTTGTCGCCGGGACGAAGGGGGCGTGGCGACACGCCCCCGATTTATTTTGGACGGATTACCTGTTCCACCATTCACGATTGCGCCGGAGGAATACATATGCCGCTGGATTACCGCCACATCATTCTGCTGGTGATTTTTGTCGGCGGACTCTCCGCCACCCTGCTGGCACCGCCGTTCGCGCAAGCACCTGACTATCACCAGTTTGCCGATGTGCGCGCACTCTGGAGCATTCCACTGGCGGCAGACGTGTTATCGAATATCGCGTTCATGCTCGCAGGCCTGGCTGGATTGCTGCGCCTGAAACAGTTGCGCATGACACCGTCGCAACCACTTCCAGATACGCTCCGTCTCTGGATGGCACTTTACTGCTTCAGTCTGATCGCCACCGGATTCGGCTCTGTGTACTACCATGCCGCGCCGGACAACCTGCGCCTGTTCTGGGACCGCCTGCCCATGACGATTACGTTCAGCCTGTTTTTCTGTCTGGTGCTGGCCTCACATATTGCACTGACCGTTGCCAACAAAAGCCTGCTGCCGATGCTGCTGCTCGGCACACTCGCAACGTTGTACTGGCGCTTCACCGAACTGCAGGGCCAGGGTGATTTACGCTTCTACGTCGCGTTTCAGTTTCTGCCGCTGGTGCTGGCGGTACTGATGCTGGCGCTGTTCAAAAGCCGCTGGCTGCAAAAGCGCTGGCTGGTGGGCACGGTGTTCGCCTATCTGGTCGCCAAGATGTTTGAATTGAACGACGCCACTATCTATGAA
>JBMOPR010000040.1:0-4264 GCA_049323075.1 Pseudomonadota bacterium | reverse complement strand
GTCAGTCGTGCAGGTGGCGCACATGGCAGGGTCAGCCGGATCGTCTATGCGGGCCTGATTGCCTGACATTGCGTTGCAGGACGGATAGCCGCGATTGTATTTATCGACGGTTTCCAGTGCATTCACATCGGCGTACCAGTAACCCATCCAGCCCACGGCATCACCCAGGCGATCAGGCAATACGATAATGCCAAAGTCATATTGCTCTCGGTTGCTGACGCTGGCCTGACGCCATTGGCTCGGTGTGAAGTACCAGTAGGCCGCACCCGTATTGGGGCACGCCTGAGTCGATGAGTTGGGACAGCCCGGCATAGCCGACGAACCCAGCCAGTCGCTGCCATTGCGCTCGCTGCGTACGGTAAACGCGGAAAAATCATCGGTGCCTGAAGGATTAATACAATGTGCGGCAGTCACCACATGACGCGGCCCGATCAATGTACCGGAACAGGTATTGGAGAAGTGAACGATGGTGCGCCAGGGCCAGGTGGTGATACGGGTATTCAGCGAGCCGATGCGAATGCGGTTGTCGTCGTTCATGCTCCAGCCCAATGGCACCAGCTCGGTTTTTTCTTCCCGCTCGATGGCACGGTCGGCCGGCGCTGCGTCGTTATTGAAGCCATGTACCGCGCCCGTTTGCATCGCCTGTGAGTGCAGAGATGCCCGCATAGAGCGGGGAAAGCGCATTTCAAAAATATTGCGGCTGGTGGGGTTGTACGCAGTAAAGCTGTCCAGGGTATCGGCGCCCGCGTTGGCGTAGGAACGGAAGCCATCGGTATCATCGTTAAACTGTTCGCGAACCCTGGTGGGCTCCGGGCGTTGAGCGTCACCCTTTATCGTGCGGCCCTTGCCACGCCATTCAATGCTGACGATGGGAGCGCGGTCAAGACGAAACTGCCGATTGGTGTTGAGCCTTTTCAGCATCGCATCCGTTTGTTGAATCAGTTCATTCGCATCGCGGTCAACGCTCTCGTCTGCCACCAGACTGGTTGTCTGCGACAGTCTGAATGTGGCCTGGCCGTTCACAACGCGGTCCAGCACGGCCTGAGATGCTGCCGCATGGACGGCGCCATGGTGGAACAGTCCTGCCATCAGCACGCCACCCAATAACCATTTGACTTTGGAGAAAATCATAACGAGATCCTTGTGAGAAGGTTGTAATGTTTCCCTGTACAACCGGGGCGAACGTCCAGCAGGGGAGCGCAGTATAGGGGGATGCGTGCTTCGCAAAACAGCTGCCTATTGCGAACTCTGGGTGGGTACAAGTGCACAATCCAACAGGTGGTTTTAATGCTTCGGCTGGACCTGTGCAGGTACTTTTACTCATACTGTACTCAGCCATTGAAACTGGCACTGGTCTTGGAGCTGAGTGGCGCCAACATTGATTACAAACAGGATTGGGTTTTAAGATGATTTCCAAGGCCCTGCTTCCCGCGGGTGCATTTGCCACTGAACCTGTGTTTACCAAAAATCAGAACAAGGACACACCATGAAAAAAGCACATCTTTTCCGCAGCATGCTCATGCTTGCATTTCTGTCCTGCCTGGCCTGTACATTCGCAAATGCGGAATCCGGCGAGTGGGAACGCCGGTTTTCACAAGATGGCCTGAGCGTCTACACCAAACATATCGAGGGAGCACCGATCAAATCGTTTAGAGCTGAGATGATTGCGGAGGCGCCCTTTCAGCTCGTCATGTCCGTACTGGAAGACGTTCAACATTATCCTGACTGGTTTCACCTCTGCAGATCCTATGAAGTTCTCCAGGGATCGATGAAAGAAGGCGAGTATATAGGCTACTACGTGGTCGAGGCGCCCTGGCCGCTTAAAGATCGGGATGTTTACGTCAAGAACAGAATGAGTCAGGACCCGGAAACGCAGACTGTCACCATATTGACGGACGCCGTTCCGGATTTCATGCCGGTAAAAGAGGAATTCACCCGGGTTCCGGAGGTGTATGGCCGATGGACCGTCAGACCGGTAGATAGCGAGCATACCTACGTGGAATTCATTGGGCATGGACATCCGGGTGGAATCATTCCTCTATGGGTTGCCAATCTGGTGGTTACGGATGTCCCCAAGAAAACGTTTGAGAACCTTCGTTCCCTGTTCGAAAAGCGATTGGCAAACCAGACCGGCATGAACGAAAGAGCCGTATCCTTTCAGACCATTGAACTGACCAGATCGCCACATTGAACCCACCCAGCGAAACAGGTCGTGCAGAGGTAATACTGGCCCTGGCCGGTATTACGGCACGGCTGAGACCTCTGCTTCGGCAACCGCTTCTTCATAATCCGCCTGCACCATGAATCCGGCGTTGAGCGCCGCATCCGCTGCCGCTTTGAACTTCGACACATAATCCTGATGGGTAGGATACAACGCCTGCAGCTTGGCACGGCTGAACGGCACGGTATTACCCAGAAACGGACATGCGAATGCATTGACAAAGAAGTTGCCGCCCGCGCCAATGCTGCCGTAGTTGTTGTAATTATTGGTTGCCGTCGCTGCATCCATATGCGGCAGGCGAATGCCACCCACAGCATTGCCGTTGGCATCACGGATGACTTTTCCATTCGCGTATTCAAGACGAGATGACTGAGGGGGCGCCTGGCCCGTCGTAATCCACCTGGTCAAACTGGAGAGCGCGGCATTGACCACGTAGTGCGATGGAATCTTGTTGAGTGAATTCCTGCAAACCAGCTGCACGGAGCCCAGCTGCGGAAAATCCCGTTGATACTGGGGCAGCAGCTGGTTCACACCATAATCATCATAGTGGGAAGCTCCGGCCAGCTCCCAGGTTCGGAGCAGCTCGGTATCGTCCTGACGCGAAATGCGGTAACGGAACATGAAAACATCCTGTTCCGTTTCGAGCTGCAGAATTTTGAGCGCATTGTCGGCACGGATGTAGACCTTCGATGGCGCAAGTGCCGTAATACCGTCCTTCAGCGGTGCTGAAAGGGGGAATCGCGAATAGAGAAGCATCGCATCGAAGACCTGCACGGCCGCCGCCTGAAACGCGTTGACATAGGTGGTGAGCCGAATGGCCGACTGCGACTCACCAGCCCCAATCACGCCCGCTACCGGAAGGCCACCCAGCAGGGATTCCGACTGCGAACGCACTGCCAGTGCCGCCTGGGAAAAAACGTCGTATGACACACCATCTGTGGTCAGACGCAACTCACCGTATCGTTGCCGGTCCCAGGCGCGCAGCGCCCGCACACCCAGCGTTTGTGCGCTGACGCCCACCCAGGCGTAACCTTCCCGCATCAGCTCTTCGTGGGATTGCGCCCAGATCACATCGACATCCATGATCGCTGTGTTATTCAGCCACTCGACAACCACGATGCCATTGAACTTTGCCGGATCCGCTGGCCGCCTGACCAGAAGCCGTGTTGCGTAAGGGACATTTGCGCGCACTGTCTTGACGTCCCACTTGCCATTGCTGCGCCACTTCCCCGCCCTGTCATAGGTATTGGCCGATCCGGACATCTGGAACTCACTTTCAACATAACCCAGCGCGGACAGGTCCAGGATCGACGCCACGAAGGGGTGTTGTTTTGATCCAGCGTCGTAGGCAATGGATTTGATGACAGGTTCAGGTACAACCACCGCTGCATGAACGGGACACATCAACAGGAAGACGAGAAGACACAGGACTCGCAAGGCCAGCGTGCGGATGAATGCGCTGGCCGGATTGACTGCGTTCATTGACTATTCCTTTTGTTTTTATTGTGTTGGCCTGTTCTATTTATTGGTTCTGGCGGAATGTCGAATGCATATGACACAACCCGTCATTCACTATCTTGAATGCTTGCCTCTTGAAGACTGGAAAATGCAATACCCAGCGCTGTCGCTTCGATGATTGATATCTGAAAATCCGTGCCTCCGCAATAAATCTGCTGGCCAGGAACATTTCCTTTGCCGATTCAGTCAATTTCTGCTGGTTGACCGCATTGGCACGCCGGAGTCGAAGCCGTCCATTTCCTGACGTTGGCTCCTCTCCCCCGCTGAAAAGCACCCTCATCACACCTTACGTTGGCACCCTTTAGAGTCCCAAAACTTTTCAGAGTAGAGCATGCGCGGCGCCGATATTACCCAGGAATCATTGTTCACCACCGTCCAGCTGGAAGCCTTTGTCCTCACGCATCACCCACTGCGTGGCAAACGGGAGTTGATAGACACCGCGCTGAATCGGCTGAACTGGCTGTTTGACAGTGCCTACGCTGATCTGGGTAGGGCGTCCATTGCGCCGGAGCGGCTGTTGCGGCC
>JBMOPR010000039.1:0-4267 GCA_049323075.1 Pseudomonadota bacterium | reverse complement strand
TTGAGTCCACGCAACGGTTCCACCGGAATCAGATCGCCGGCAGGCGCGGATGACGTGGCGGTGGATGACGCGCCTGTCGCAGTGCCAGACGCACCAGCGCCGCCAGCAGCAACCTGGCCAGATGATTTCGTGTCGGCGGATTCCGGCGGCATGTAACGGTCCGCGTCCAGCCTGTCGAGTTTCAGGTTGAAACGCAGTGCCTGCGAGGCCACGTCGGTGATCGCGGCTTCGCCGCTCAGCGTGCTGTCATCCAGTTTCAGCTGCAGGGGCGCGATGCGGATTTTTTCCGGCGTGCCGCTGAAGGCAAGATCCGCCTGCACCTTGGTCATGGCGGCAGCGTCACTGGTGGCGGGCGGTTCAATGCCCAGCGTTTTCAGCAAGGCTTTCAGATCGAAGCTGTCGGTTTTCAGTGTGCCCTTGAATTGCGGAGCGCTGCTGACGGCGCTGGCCTCGACCTGGGCAGTGGCCTGCACATTGGCGAATTGCAGCTTCGACAGTTTCACGTTCGCCTTGTCGGCGCCCTGGTCAAACTGCAGATCGCCCTGCACGGCTGCTTTCACCGGCGCAGCGAAAATACCGCCCACGGTGGTATTCAGATCCAGATCGGTGGCAGCGAATTTCTTGCCGGCCAGATCGGCGCGCACCTGGGTTTTCAGGTCCACGTCCAGATCCAGTTTCGCGTTGTCGCGCACCCGCGCCTGCAGCACCAGCGGAAACGCTTCGTCCAGATTCACGTCGGTGAGCTCCAGCAGCGGCAGGTCCACCGTGTAGGCGGCTTTGGCCTGCTGGTCTTCGTATTGTATTTGCGAATCACGAATGGTGATTTTGGGGATGCGGATGTCGGGGATGGCGGATGAGGATTCTTCGGCGGCGGCAGGTGATGTCGCCGGACCGGCAAGCGCACTGGTCTGTGCAGCACTGGCGCTGGCATCACCGGGCGCTGCGGGCGGTTGCCAGTTGGTCTGGCCTTTGGCATCGACGATCAGATGCGCTTTCAGCCCGCTGATGTCCAGTCCATCCACATCGATTTTCTTCGACAGCAGCGGCAGCAGCCGCACGCCCACGGAAAACGCATCCACCTGCACCAGCTGCGGAGCGTCGCTGCGCAGCGACAGGCCCACATCATGGGCGCGGAAACCCAGCACCGGATAGAAACTCCAGCCCAGATCACCGCCCAGTTTCAATTCCACACCGGCGCCTTCCCGCGCCATTGTGCTGATGTCCTCGCGGTAATCGTTGGGATCCACCAGCACCACCAGCGCGCCCACGGCCAGCACCACCAGTGCCAGCATGCCGAGCAGCGCGAACAGAATCATGCGAACAGGACGCGACATAAGATTCCCCTTTCCTTGACCGACTTGAATTGCCGTCAAGGGTACACCAGTGACGGAGCGATGCGTAGGGGGCGGACGCAGGCAGGAACACAACCGCGCGCCAGATCACACTGCGTCGCGGTTGTGCGGATTGACCCTTGCATTCGGAAGGAATTTACAAGGTGTACATGAACGCCACCAGATCCTGTTTCTCCTGATCGCTGAGTTGCAGACCCAACACCAGGTTGAAGAATTCCACCGTGTCGTCGAGCGTCAGCAGACGGCCATCGTGCAGGTAGGTGGGTGAGTCCTTGATGCCCCGCAACGGGAAGGTTTTGATCGGGCCATCGGCGCTGGCCAGGCGGCCATCGATGTCGCGCGGTGCATAGAAACGTTCCACCTGCAGGTTGTGCATGGTGTTGTCGGTGTAGTACGGCGGGGTGTGGCAGGTGGCGCACTGGCCCTTGCCGAAGAACACGGCTTCACCGCGTTTTTCCGCATCGCTGGCCTTGCTCGGGTCCAGCCGGCCGAACACATTCAGTTTCGATGCCGGCGGAAAATCCAGCAACGCCTGGAACTCGCCCATGAAATGCACCTGGCTGCCGCGCTCCAGAATATTTACGCCTTTCTTGGTGGCAATCACCGGATCACCATCGAAATAGGCGGCGCGCTGTTCGAACTCGGTGAAATCCTCCACCGATTTCAATGCCCGCTGCGAACCAAACAGGCGCTGGATATTCACGCCGCGCAGGGTGGGCGTGTTGATGCGGTGACGGTGTTCCTGCGGGCGGATGTCGCCCACCAGATGGGTGGCGTCATTGGTATGTCCGTTGGCATGACAATCAAAACAGGCCACGCCCTGGCTGGGTTTCACCGTGCGACGGTCGATGGTGGCATTGAACTGCTGCTGCGGAAACGGTGTCACCAGCAGCCGCAGCCCTTCCAGCTGTTTCGGATTCAGCACGCCGGAAAACAGTTCGTAGTAATTGCTCAGGCCAATCAGCTTGCCTTTGCTCACATCGCCCAGATCCGGCCGCGTGGTGAGATACACCGGCGCGGGAAATTCCGGCAGAAAACGGTCGTGCAAAACAAAATCCAGATCGAAGCGGGACAGATCGCGCTCTTCCTGCTTTTTCAACTGGTCGAGCATGAATTTGGGAAACAGCATGCCGCCTTCGGCCTGATTCACATGCGGCATCGGCAGAAAGCCCTGCGGAAACAGGTTTTTCGCCTTGATCTGGTCCGGCGTCATGCCCGCCAGATCGTTCCAGCCAGTGCCCTTGGGCAGTTTCACCCGCACGCCCGCCTGCACCGCCTTGCCTTTCGACATGGTGACGCCCTTCGCCGGCTTGTCACTCAGGTCGTAGCGCAGTTCCAGCAGGTCCTTGTGCTTTTTCTCCACCGCACTTTTGTTTTTTTCCATGCGCGATTTCACGGCGTCGAAGGTTTCGCGGTCGTCCACGGGTGCGTAGGAATTGGGAACGGCTGCCTGCAGGGGCGCAGACAGCAGCGCGGCCAGGGCAACAGCACCCACCCGGTAACGGAGTGACGCGGAATTTAAAGTTGATCGTTTTAGCGACAGTGAATTTCCCTGCGGTGCGTGCATCATCAATTCCCTCTGTTTTTGTCCAGGTTCAGGGAATTCTAACCAGCTGAAAAATCGGCGTGATTGATTGTGTGAATTACAGCGTGTCCAGCAACGCCTGCTGGCGGGAATAGCGACGAATGGCATCGGTGGCCGCCAGTGCCTGCTGGGCCAGCGCGACGATTTTTTCGCCTTCCGGTGTCACTTCCACCTGATGCCGGTTGCGGCGGAAAATGGTGACACCGAGATAGTCCTCGCACTTTTTCAACTGGTTGCTGAGGGTGGACTGAGTGACATGGCAGCGCTCGGCGGCGCGGTGAAAATGCAGTTCCTCTGCCACGGCCACGATATAGGCCAGTTCCTTGAGGGTCATGATGCGCTCCATCGGTTGTTGGAAGATCAGGCAGCTGCGGTGACTACTGGACGGGAAATACCTGAATAGAAAGAAGCCTGGATGTCGGTCCAGGCAGCAATGTGAAAATGAGGCTAGCTCCATGATCATGATCCCGCCAATTGATAAAACTGTGGCACAAGATAGTTTCAATCAATGGAACTCTTCGGTCTGTGCGTTTGCGTACCAATTGACCGTTTACAGCCGTGCCAACCACCCCTAATCTGGGCCCTCCCCCATCTTCCTGGAGCAATCCCGTTGGAACACACCGATTCTTTCCTCGGTTCCGCCGTCATTTTCCTGCTGGCCGCCGTGTTTGCGGTGCCGCTGGCCAAACGCCTGCGACTGGGCGCCGTGATGGGCTACCTGCTGGCGGGCTGCCTGATCGGGCCGTCGCTGCTGGGGCTGGTGGGCGATCCCGCCAGCGTGGGCCATATCTCGGAACTCGGGGTGGTGCTGTTGCTGTTCATCATCGGACTGGAACTGTCACCGCACCGGCTGTGGGTGATGCGGCGCTCGGTGTTCGGCGGCGGACTGCTGCAGGTGCTGCTGACCTGCGCCGTGCTGGGCGCGGTGGCGTTCTGGGGTTTTGACCAGCACTGGAATGCGGCCCTGGTGCTGGGCCTGGGGCTGGCGCTGTCGTCCACTGCATTCGGCCTGCAGATTCTGGCGGAGAGCAAGCAGCTCAACAGCCCTCATGGCCGGCTGGCATTTTCCATCCTGCTGTTTCAGGACATTGCGGCCATCCCGCTGATCGCGGTGATTCCCCTGCTGGGCGACGTACATGCCAGTGCCGCCAGCGACGGCCTGCCGCCCTGGCTGAAAGTGATTGGCAGCGTGGCGCTGGTGGTTATCGGTGGGCGCTATCTGTTGCGGCCGGTGTTCCGCATCGTCGCCCGCACCGGTCTGCCGGAAGTGTCCACCGCCACCGCGCTGCTGGTGGTGGCCGGCACTGCCTGGCTGATGGAAGCGGCCGGC
>JBMOPR010000038.1:0-4272 GCA_049323075.1 Pseudomonadota bacterium | reverse complement strand
CACCGCGACATTGGGATCGGTGGCGGCAAAGCTCGCCAGCCATTGTTCGTAGCCGTTGGTCTGCCGCACGATGATGTGTTGCAGGCCGGCAATTTCATTGTTCATGCCTTCCAGCTGGTCGGCGTATTTTTCTGCCACCACCACGGCCTTGCACTGGGTCTGTTCCAGCATCGCCATGTGGCTGGCCCGGGCGTTGCGCGCATACAGCGGCACGCGCACAATGTTTGCAATCGCTGCACCCAGAAAGAAGTCCACTGCTTCCAGTGTGTTGTCTTCCAGCGAGCCCACCCGATCACCCGGTTTCAGTCCCAGCGACAGCAACAGGTTCGCCATACGCAAACCGCGTTCCCAGGCTTCGCTGTAGGTCAGGCGGTGATCGCCGGCGATGATGGCAATGCGATCCCGGTGAAAGGTGGCGGAGCGGCGCATCATGTCCCGAATGTTCATGCTTAAATCCTCTTACTTGTTTTTATCGTTTACTGCGGCGATTCCTTCGGCAGCCGGATTGTCCGGTCCGGCTGTTACTGCGATTTTTTCACTCAGTGGGTTTCGCAAAACGGCGCCCGAGGCTGTGGCGGCGCCCCATCCACATAGGCCGGATACAACGCCTGAAACTCACCCGGCCGTGGCTGCACCACCAGCTGCCGCGCCTGCAGATGCGGCGTCTGCACCGCCTCGTGCAGTTCCAGCACCTGATTGAAACAGCAATCCACGTTGCCGAATCGCTCATTGCATTGCTGCAGTGTCAGCGCGGCAAAAAATGCCACCAGTTCCTGTTGCAGATCGGTCTGCGGCAATGGATCGTCCATGCGCGCGATCCAGTCGGCGCGGCCGGCGGCATGACAGAACGCCTGCCAGAATTTCGGTTCCACCGCCCCCAGCGCCACGGAAAAACCATCGGCGGTGCGATAGGTGCGATAGCGGGCCGCACCCCCGTTCAGCAAATCTTCCGCGCGGGGAATGCCGCGCCCTTTCAAACCCAATTCCGCCAGCGAGAACTGCATCAATGGCATCACCGAATCCGCCAGCGCCACTTCCACATGGCAGCCATTGCCACTGCGTTCACGCTCCAGCAACGCACCCAGAATCGTGCTCAACCCGAACAGCGACGCCGCGCAATCTGCCAGCGGCGGCCAGGGCGCCACGGTCTGTTCCACCGTGCCAGTGCCGGCCAGCACACCATTCATCGCCAGATAATTCAGATCGTGGCCCACATCATTGCGCAGCGGGCTGTGATCGCCATAACCATTGAGGGAACAGATCACCAGACGCGGAAATTCCTGGCGCAGAAAATCGATGCCGATGCCGAGTTTTTCCAGCACACCGGGGCGGAAGGATTCAATCAGCACATCGGCGTCGGTCAGCAGTTCCAGCAATTGCGCGCGCTGATCCCCATTTTTCAGATCCAGCTTCACGCCAGTTTTACCGGCATTCACAGCATCGAAATACACCGACGTGCCCTGCGCACCCACTGGCCCGATAAAGCGCATTTCCTCGCCCTGGGGCGGCTCCACCTTGATCACGCGGGCGCCCATGTCCACCATCAGCAGCGACGCCAGTGGGCCGGGCAAGTGGCGGCTCAGGTCCACCACTTTTGTTCCCTGCAGAAATCCGCTGATCCGGCTCATGGCGCTAACATCTCACTGAAACGCAAAAAATCAGGTGAAGGTCACATCCAGACCCAGTTCCTTCGCGATGATCATCGACTGGATCTGGCTGGAACCGTCACCGATGCGGGTGATGCGCGTGTCACGCAGGTAACGCGATACCGGGCAATCGTTCATGAAGCCCCAGCCACCGTGCACCTGCAGCGCCAGATCCGCCACTTCGGAGGACACTTCGCAGCAGTAGTATTTCGCCATCGCCAGTTCCAGAATGCTGGCGGTGCCGGCATCGGCTTTGATGGCCGCCTGACGGGCCAGCAAGCGCGAGGTTTCCACTTTCACCGCCATGTCGGCGATCATTTTCTGGATCAGCTGTAGACCGCCCAGCGAGCGGCCGAACGCCTGCCGGTCTTTCGCGTAGGCGATGGAATGATCCAGGCACGCCTGCGACAGGCCCAGCGCGCACGCCGACAAAAAGCAGCGCGCGGATTGATAGGTTTTGTGCACGATGTAACGGCCGTCGCCTTCCTTGCCCACGATCATGTCGTCGCCCACCACGGCGCCATCCAGATAAATCGGATGGGTGTCGGACGAACGCCAGCCCAGCTTGTCATAGGCTTTGCCGATGGTGACGCCGGGTGTGCCAGCGGGCACCAGGAACAGGGTCATGCTGGTTTTTTCCGAGTCTTTCGGGCTGGTGATGGCGCACACCAGATTGTAGGACGTGATATCGGCGCCGCTGTTGGTGATAAAGGCTTTTTCACCGCTGATGGACCATTTATTGCCATCCACTTTTTCAGCGCGGGATTTGAAACCGGCGGTCCAGGAACCGGCTTGCGGTTCAGTGCCGGCAATGGAACCAATTGCCTTGCCCGCCACGATGTCCGGCAGGTATTTTTCTTTCAGCAGCGGGCTGCCAAAGGATTGCAGCGTCAGGCCGGTGGCCACCGCCACCATGGTGGTCAGCGCCAGGGTCTGGTCAGCGCGGGCCAGTTCCTCGATCGCCAGCGACATGTCCAGAATGCCCAGTCCCAGGCCACCGTGCTCTTCCTTGAACGGGATGGACGCAATGCCGATTTCGCGGTTCATTTTCAGGTACAGCTCAGTGGGGAATTCCGCCGCCTGATCCAATTGATAGGCAATCGGTGCCACTTCCGCCTGGGCCCACTCGCGCACGGTCGCCTGCAGGTTTTTCTGGTCCTGGGTCAGTTCAAAGCTCATGAAAGTCATCCGCTTTTTGTTGTATTGACGTTGGGAATCTAGCAGCCCGGCGCCAGGTGCCGCAGGTCAATTCGAGTGAACTGCCACGCCGAACGGGCAAGCCAGTGGTTGGATCGATTATGAGAGGGGAAAGCGGGTGCACCCATCGTCCAAGTGGACTAGCAGGAGGGCATTGACGGGGCGTTGACCGGAGCAGTGAAGGGAGCGGCCTGCCCGGCGCAAACAGTCGCCGGGGCACGCCGCTAAGGCAGGTTTCAGTTCAACGCACTGTCAGTTCAACGCGCTGAGGGGCACGATCGGCAGCACGATACTGGAGGGATAGTCCGGGCTGTTGTGGATGCTGGTCACACCGTCCTTGGCCAGTTCCTGGCGCGGCAGGTTCAGCATGCCCTGGGCGTCGTTGCTGGGGGCAATCGACACCCGCAGCTTGTGGCCCTTGCGAATGATCGCGCTGGTGGGGAAGATTTCCACCTGCATCTTGAACACCTCGCCGGGCACCACCGGCTCCACCGCATCCTCGGTCAGGTAGTGATACGGCTGGATCATCTCACCATTC
This sequence comes from Pseudomonadota bacterium, assembly GCA_049323075.1. GTDB lineage: Bacteria > Pseudomonadota > Gammaproteobacteria > Pseudomonadales > Ketobacteraceae > Ch67. The sequence goes on along the minus strand of JBMOPR010000038.1, from coordinate 891 downwards.
ATGAAACGCGAGCGGCTTTCATCCACCCTGCGCGCCGACGCCAGCAGCAGACCATTGGTCAGCGGCTTCACCGTGCGGCCATTCGCCGTCACTTCATCCACCCGCACCGACAGCACGGCCTCATGCGCCGTGGTGCTGATCCAGATATCCGCCTGCAGCGGGCCGTTGATGTAGTAATCCTCCTCCATCAGCGCGGTTTCATAATTCAGCGCGTCGGCTTCCAGTTCACGGTTGTCGCGATAGCATTTGTTGAAGCTGGCAACACCGGCAATCCCCAGCGTCCACTGATGGTAACTGGCGGAACATTTGGTGCCATCGTTGGGCTCCACATTGAAAATCAGCAGGCTGCCGTCTTCCGATTTGCCGTATTCGATCGTCGCGAATGGCGCCACCTCCATGGTGTTGACCGGTTCCTCTTCGACTGGTGCGTCCTGTGTCAGCGACAGATCGCCGTGCAGGTACCAGCGCTCCGGCGCGGCTTCCGGATGCGGCCAGTCGGTGGTGGTGGAAAACCCGTTCAGCAGGTGGTCGGCATGATTTTTCACGTACTGCGTGACCGGGGGAATGGATTCAACCCCCGAATCAATGCCCTTCAGATGGTGATCAAACCACTGCAGCAGCAGGAACGGCATGGGGCCCAGTTTGTTCACACCCAGAAAACCCTGCACGAAATGACCAACGTGATCGCCGTTGTAAATCATCAGGCGGGTATCCACGTTGTTCTGTTTCAGTTTCTCGTACAGCAAGGGTTCGTCGCGCTGGAAAATATCGTTCAGGGCACCGAAGATCAGAGTGGGCGCCTTGATTTTGTCGATATTTTCAATCGGGGAACGGGTGCGCCAGAACGGGCTGTCATAGGTCACTTCCGGATCGCCGTTCAGGGCTTTTTCA
>JBMOPR010000037.1:0-4278 GCA_049323075.1 Pseudomonadota bacterium | reverse complement strand
AAGACTGCGCGGCGGATTTCGGCTCCACTGACCCGTCCCTGTTTGGCGGGGCGATTCCCGTCGCCGGCATGGCGGGGGACCAGCAGGCGGCGCTGATCGGCCAGGCCTGTTTCAAACCCGGCATGATCAAGAGCACCTATGGCACCGGCTGCTTCATGATCCTGAATACTGGCAGCGAGGCGCTGCAATCGCGCAACCGTCTGCTGACCACGGTGGGTTATCGCCTGAAAGGGCAGGTGACCTACGGCCTGGAAGGCAGCATTTTCATTGCCGGTGCCGCGATCCAGTGGCTGCGGGACGGCATTGCGCTGATCTCTCACGCCCGCGAGACCGAGGCCATGGCGCAGGAAGTGGGTGTGGAGCACGGCGTCTATATGGTGCCGGCATTCACCGGCCTGGGTGCACCCTACTGGGACCCGGAGGCGCGCGGCGCCCTGTTCGGTCTGACCCGCGACACCGGCATCAAGGATATTGTCACTGCCGGACTGCAGTCGGTGGCGTACCAGACCAAGGACCTGATTCACGCCATGGAAGGGGACGGCGCCGGCAAGCCCACCACGTTGCGCGTGGACGGCGGCATGGTGGCGAACAACTGGGTGGTGCAGTTCCTGTGTGACGTGTTGAACGTGAATGTGGATCGCCCGGCGATCATCGAGACCACGGCGCTGGGGGCGGCCTATCTGGCAGGACTGCAGGTGGGGGTTTACAAGTCGCTGGAGGAGATTGCCGAATTGTGGCACTGCCAGCGCCATTTCACGCCACAGATGGACGATGTATTGCGCAACCGGTTGTATTCAGGCTGGCTGGATGCCGTGAAACGGGTGCGGCGCAGTTGATGAATTACCACCGATGACAGTCGACGTGCGTCTGTCATCGGTGAGAAACGCACAAATTCCGGCCAAAAATCGCATTTTCTGCACGATTCGCGAGCAGCAGCATCCGCCGTTTTCGCAATTCGCGCCGGGATGTTGCAATTGTGTTAACCGCGCATGGACATCGCAAGACTTATAGGCCAACAATACTCATCCGGTTCTGTGCTACTTACGAACGGATGGTGATTATATGGACGTGCAAATTCCCGGCTACACCGTTATCAGACCGATTGGCCAGGGTGGGATGGCCATAGTTTATCTGGCCTACCAGCACAATCTTGAACGGCAGGTAGCGCTTAAAGTCCTGACGCCGGCGTTGGCGGCGAATCCGGATTTCTGCGGGCGCTTCATGCGGGAAGCCAAGATCGGTGCCAGTCTCTGTCATCGCAATATTGTGCCCGTGTTCGATGTGGGCCATTACCAGTTACACCAATACCTCGCCATGGAATACCTGCCGGGCGGGGATCTCAAGCGTCATGTGGCGGCCGGCTGTGATACGGGTGCGGTGCTGCGGATAGTCTATGACATTGCCTGCGCACTGCAGTACGCCCATTCAAAATCCTATATCCATCGCGATATCAAGCCTGAAAACATTCTGTTCCGGGAAGACCGGACGGCGGTTCTGACGGATTTCGGCATCGCCGTGGATGCGAAATCCGCTGCCGACGTGTCAAGCGGGGACCGCGTGATTGCCGGCTCGCCCAATTACATGAGCCCGGAGCAGGCCCGGGCAGATGGCGTGGATGCCCGCAGCGATGTCTATAGCCTGGGTGCCGTGTTGTACGAGGCGCTGTCCGGGCGTCCGCTGTTGCATGCCGGCGCAACGGTGGCCGATGTCCTGCGCCACAGCTCAGACCCGGTTCCACGACTGCCGTCCGAGGTCTCCTGGCTGCAGCCGGTGCTGGAGCGCATGCTGGCCAGAAACCGTGACGAGCGTTTTGCCGACATGGATGAAGTGATGCGGGCCCTGGAGCCCTGCCTGAAAGTGCCGGTGTCCCTGTTGGGCATGCCGCGTCAGCGGGTGGCAGAGGTTGCGCAGAGTGTTCAGCCCGTGCCGATGCGGCGGCCTGCCCTGGCGGCTGCCAGCAGCCCCGAAAAGCCGCCGCAGTCACCCAGCGCCCCCACACTGATCGAAGATCTCAGCGAAGATCTGGAGCTGGAATTGGCGTTGGCGACCTGTCCGCCGGTGATGAGTCCCGCACTGGCGCGGATACCTCCCCAGCCGCGCCGCTCCAGGGCGGGAATTCTGCTGTTCCTGCTGGTGTTGTCGTCATTGCCGCTGGCCTGGCGTCATGGTCCGGCCTTGCTGGAAAACGCGCGGCAGCTGGCGAATCAGTCTGCCGTGGCAGCGCTTCCCCCTGATTCCCAGGCGCCGGACGTTCGAATGGCGCCACCGGCACCGGCACCGGCACCGGCACCGGAAATCGTCGCTGCTCCGGCTGGCCCTGTGGATGAACCACCCGCGACCCTGGCCGCTGCAGCTGCGCCGGAATCCGCCAGTGAGGCCACAACCGTCGCGCCGGAAACGGTCGCCACTGAGTCGCCCCAGCCCGCTACGCCACAGGTCGCCGAGGCAGAAAAAAAGGAGCCGGCACCCGATCCTGTGGAGCAGTTACTGCAGCAGGCTGATGACGCCCTGCAGAACGCCCAGCCTCCGCTGCTGGCAGTGACCAGCGCGCATGAGAAATACCGCGCCGTGCTGTCGCTGGATCCCCGTAACAGGCCGGCGCGGCAGGGGCTGGCGGTTGTTGCCAGCCGCTATCTGGAACTGGCGAGCAAGGCATTGAACGACGATGAGCTGGAAAGCGCGCAGCAGTATGTGGATCGCGCCAGCAGTATCGCCACCCGGCACCGCCTGGGTGATCAGATAACGCAGCGCATCGGTGATCTGCAGTATGTGCTCAACCGCATTCGCAATCTTGACGGACAAAGAAGGCCGGAATCTTGGTCCTGAACCCTGTGTTACTGAGTCGCGGGCTGTTCCCGCGGTTGTTTTTCCAATCCTGAATAAGCATTGCCATTTTTCTTGGTTTGTTTGCCATCTGCCGCCCCTTAGAGTGATCGGTTATTGGAGCCGGGAGGTGGCAGATGAGCAATGCAACGGTGTTGGTGGTGCCAGGATTTCACGGCAGTGGCCCGGGCCACTGGCAGAGCTGGCTGGAAACCCAGTTGCCGGAAGCGCGACGGGTGGGTGGCATCGACTGGGAACAGCCGGTGCTGGCGGACTGGGCGCTGGCGATCCGCGACGAGATCGATGCCGCTACTGGCGCGGTCTGGATCGTGGCGCACAGTTTCGGTTGCCTGGCCAGCATCGTCGCCATGGCCGACCGCACCGAGAAAGTGGCGGGTGCGATCCTGGTGGCACCGGCAGATCCAAACCGTTTTTCCCCCGTTGGCCTGCGCGACCAGAACCGGTTTGAACGCCGCTCTTCCGCCGTCAACAGTGTGAAATCCCTGTTGCCGGACTGGCCATTGCCGGTGATGGGGCTGGTGGTGGCCAGCAGCACCGATCCCTGGATGGCGCAGAGCGACGCCCGCGAGTGGGCGCGGCGCTGGGGTTTTGTGTTTCATGACGCCGGTGATGCCGGCCATATCAATGTGGAATCCGGGCACGGACCCTGGCCGCTGGTGCTCAATCTGTTGCAGAGCCTGCGGCTGGCGGCGCACGCGTTTACGGTGCTGGGGTCGGTGGACTGTGCGGCGCGCCGGCGCGGAAGAGGCAGCGTGCTGGCGAATGTGCGCAAGCATACGCGGCGGCGGATTCAGTACGTGTAGGCCAGCCGGTCTGTTTGGATTCCCTATTCAAAATGCCCGGGTGCCCGGGCATTCCCTCCCTGGAACCTCGTATTCCGCCGGAATGGTGGCAGCGGGCTTTATTCCAGCCCCTGGAAGAAAATCAATTCACGCCATGAATGTGCCAGCATGGGATTGTTGCGCTATGCCGAGGCGGCCGTTAATTCCTCTTATGCGCGTGCTTGTCTGGTGCTGTGGCGTGATTTTCTGATGAGCGTACCGGAGCTGCCATTCAACACCGATTTTCCGCTGGTTTACAACCTGGCACCCTGGAGCAATCCTGCGCCGAAGGTCTGAAAGATATCCAGTTTGTCGATTATCCGTGGCAATTGCAGTGTTATGTCTATTGGTATCGATACTTCGAACAGGGGGCTGACCAGATACAGTGTTTTGAACGACATATAAAAAAGCCGGGCTCCGCATTTGACGAACCCCGGCTTTTTTGTTGCGCTTGAATATTACTGATAGATCTTGTCGAAAATCCCGCCGTCATTGAAGTGAGTGGCCTGCGCCTTGCTCCAGCCACCGAAATCCTCGATGCTGATCAGATCGATCTTGGGAAACACCTTGGCGTATTTCGCTGCCACTTCGGCATCCCGCGGGCGGTAGTAAT
>JBMOPR010000036.1:0-4287 GCA_049323075.1 Pseudomonadota bacterium | reverse complement strand
GCGGCCTACCAGCGAGCGGGCAATGATTTCCTTCATGATCTCGGAGGTGCCGCCGTAAATGCGCTGGATGCGCGCATCGATGAACGCACGGGCGATCTTGTATTCCATCATGTAGCCGTAGCCGCCGAACAGCTGCAGACACTCGTCCGCCACTTTGCCCTGCAATTCGGTGGTGGACAGTTTGGTCATTGACGCTTCCACGGTGGACAGCGCGCCACGCACATATTTTTCCGTGCACTTTTCCACGTAGGCACGGTTCACTTCGATCTGGGTTTTCATTTCCGCCAGCTTGAAGCGGGTGTTCTGCAGTTGCGCCACGGTACCGTTGAACACCTTGCGCTCGGTGGTGTAGTCGATGGTCCACTGCAGCATGCCGTCGCAGGCACCGATGGCACCCACAGCCAGGATCAGGCGTTCGCGCGGCAGTTCGTTCATCAGGTTGGCGAAGCCCTTGCCCAGGCCACCGAGAATTTCGCTTTCCGGCACGGTGACATTGTCGAAAAACAGTTCCGAGGTGTCACCGGAATGCAGACCCATTTTTTCCAGGTTGCGGCCGCGCTGGAAACCGGGCGTGGTGCAATCGACGGTGAACAGGGTGATGCCCTTGGAGCCGGCGTTGGGATCGGTCTTGGTGGCCAGCACGATCACGTCGCAATGCTGGCCGTTGGTGATGAAGGTTTTCTGGCCGTTGATGACGTAGTTGCCGCCCTGTTTCACCGCGCTGGTGCGCATGGCCTGCAGGTCGGAGCCGGCACCGGGTTCGGTCATGCCGATAGCGCCCACCGCTTCACCGGTCACCATTTTCGGCAGCCACTTCAGTTTCTGCTCTTCCGTTCCCAGGTGCAGGATGTAGGGCGCCACGATATCGGAATGCACCGACACGCTGGACATCAGCGCACCATAACCGGCATAACCCAGTTCCTCCACCACGATCGCGCTCATGCCGAAATCGGCGCCATAACCGCCGTAGGCTTCCGGCATGTCCACGCACAGGTAGCCGTTCTCGCCCATCTTGTTCCAGAGTTCGCGCGGGAAGATTTCGTTCTTTTCCCACTGGGCGTAATGGGGTTCCACTTCATTGGCGAGGAATTTGCGGAAGTTGTCGCGGAACAGTTCGCGGTCGGCGGCGCTGAGGCTGGTGTCGGTGCTGGTGGACATGGGGGTACTCCGGTTGAGGCAAAAAGCGGATTGTATACAAGTGCCCGGCCCCTGCGAAGGCGTCAGGCGCCGCCGCCGTCCTCGGCATCATGCCAGACTACCCGGTTTTTGCCTTCGTGCTTGGCGCGATACAGCATGTCGTCGGCGATTTTCAGGAAGCTGTCCGGCGTGTGCAGGACTCCCGGCAGGCAACTCACGCCACCCACGCTGATGGTGACAAAGGGATGCTCGCGCACCGGTTCGTTGTCGATGCGCAGTGACTCCACCGCGTGGCAGCAGGACTGCATGATGTCGATACTGCCCTGGCAGTTGCTTTCCGGCAGCAGCACCACGAATTCCTCGCCACCATAGCGGGCGACGAAATCCCGCGGCCGCCGCAGTTGCGCCGAGATCACCCGTGCCACCGTCTGCAGCACCTTGTCGCCAGCGGCGTGGCCGTAGAAGTCGTTGTAATGCTTGAAATTGTCGATATCCACCATTACCAGCGCGATGCCGGTGCGGTAACGGGCAGCGGCGTGCCATTCGGTCTGCAGCACCTCCTCGTAGCGGCGCCGGTTGGCGATGGCGGTGAGGGGATCGATGTGGGCCAGCTGTTCCAGCAGCAGCCGTTGCCGCGACAGCTGCAGATGCAGCCGCACCCGCGCCTGCACGATGGCGGCATGAAAGGGTTTGTGGATGTAGTCGCAGGCCCCCAGCATCAGGCCCTTTTCCTCATGGCCCACGTCGGACAGGGCGCTGATGAAGATCACCGGAATGGTGCTGGTGCGTTCGTCGCGGCGCAGTTGGTCGATGATCTGGAAGCCGTCCAGACCGGGCATCACCACATCCAGCAGGATCAGGTCCGGGCGGAACCGCACGGCCTTGTCGAAGCCCTGCTCGCCGCCCTTGGCGAGAATGACGTCCACCTCGTTGCGCAGGATGTCGCTGAGGATTTTCAGATTGGGTTTTTCATCGTCGATGACCAGAACCCGCTGCTGCACCGGAATGCCGTTGGACATCATCAGCAGGGCTCCTCAGCCCTGACCCCCCAGTTCGGCCAGTACTTCGGCAGCAATGGCGGCTGCATTTTCATATTCGATATCCCGGATGTTCTGCGCAATGCGCGCAACGGCTTCAGCATGACCAGTGCCCGCGCCCCGTTGTTGCAGCGTCGGAATCAGGGTTTCGGCGGCGAAATCCGATTGCCTGAGCAGTGGCAGTAATCGTATCAGTATATGCGCTAAATCCCCGTCCGGCAGGGCGGCGGGTACCATTGTCGCAGACGGTGTCAGCAGGGGCTGCAACTGGAGCAACAGCGAATCCAGTTCGGCGATCAGCGCCTCCAGCTGGGATTCGCGGCCCCCGCCCTGGTCCAGCGCGCTTTCCAGCACAGCGCAGCGGCGTGACAGGTTATAGGCGCCGATATACGCAGCACTGGAGCGCAGGGAATGCACCATGCGGCTCAGCACTTCGCGCTCGCCGTCCTGGAACAGCTGGCGCAGACGGTTGCTGGCGGCCTGCTGTTCGTGGTGGAAATCCTGGATCAACGCTTCGTAGAGGGCGGCCTTGTCTCCCAGCCGGCGCACGGCCTGACGGGCATCCAGCCCTTTCACCAGCGCCAGTCGGTGCAGCAGGCTGGTGGCACCGGCGGGCAGTGACGTTTCCACCGGAAGCGGGGGGCCAACGCGGCTGCCGCCGGGTTGCAGATACTGCAGCAGGGTGCGGTACAGCAGGCCGGGGTCCAGCGGCTTGCACAGGTGGCCATCCATGCCGGCCTTGCGGCTTTTCTCCATGTCGGCATCCATGGCGTGGGCGGTCATGGCCACCACCGGCAACTGGCGCAGGCCCAGTCGCAGGCGGATTTCGCGGGTGGCGGTGAGGCCGTCCATTTCCGGCATCTGCACGTCCATCAACACCAGGTCGTAGCGTTCCTGCTGCAGTTTTTCCAGGGCGATGCGGCCGTTCTCGGCGACATCGACACTGGCGCCGGTGTCCTTCAGGAAACCCAGGGCCACCTGGCGGTTGATGCCGTTGTCCTCCACCAGCAGCAGGCGGCAGTCGGACAGGTCCGGCGCGGCGTTGAGGCTGATGTCCGTCGGCAGGCCGGCAGGGCGACCGCCCGGGTTCAGCACCAGATTGATCGCATCCAGCAGGGTGGACTGGCTGATGGGCTTTTCGATGAAGGGCAGAGCGCCCATGTCCCCGCTGCCGGATTTCAGCATTTCACGGTCGTGGGCCGACATCATGAAGATCGGGGTGGTGGCGGTCGGATTGTTCTGGCGGATGCGGCGGGCCGCCTCCAGTCCGTCCATGCCGGGCATGCGCCAGTCCATCAGGATGAAGTCGTAGGCCAGGCCCCGGCTGTCGGCGCGCTGCACCATGGCCAGGGCGTCGCTGCCGTTGTCGGCCTGGTCGGCCTTGATGCCCAGGTTGTCGAGCATGTCCAGCAGTACGGTGCGCACCAGCGGCGAGTCGTCCACCACCAGGGCTTTCAGGCTGGCCAGCGCCGAACGCTGAGACGATTCGGCGTCGGCAGGGTCTTCCAGTTTGTCCAGCACGATAGTGAAGTGGAAGCGGGTGCCCTTGCCCGGTTCGCTCTCCAGCCAGATGCGGCCACCCATCAGTTCGCACAGCTGTTTGCAGATGGCCAGGCCCAGGCCGCTGCCGCCATAACGGCGGGTGACGGAATCGTCGGCCTGGGTGAAGGATTCGAACAGGCGACTCTGCTGTTCCTCGCTCATGCCGATGCCGGTGTCGATCACCGAACATTGCAGCATGAGCTTGCGTCCGCTCTGGTTGCGGCACAGGACCTTCACCTGCACGCTGCCCTGGTAGGTGAACTTCACCGCATTGCTGATCAGGTTTACCAGGATCTGCTGCAGCCGCAACGGATCGCCGCGCAGCTGGCGCGGGATGCTGTGGTCGATGTCGATCACCAGCTCCAGCCCTTTCACCGACGCCTTCAGTGCATTCAGGTTCACCGCCTGCCGGATCAGGGTCTCCAGTCCGAACGGTACGTTTTCGATGGTCAGCTTGCCTGCCTCGATGCGCGAGAAATCCAGGATGTCGTTGATCAGGCCCAGCAGCTGTTCGGCGGATTCGAGGATCTTGCTGACATAGTCGCGCTGCTCGCCGTCCAGCGGCGTTTTC
>JBMOPR010000035.1:0-4289 GCA_049323075.1 Pseudomonadota bacterium | reverse complement strand
CGAACGGTACGTTTTCAATGGTCAGCTTGCCTGCCTCGATGCGCGAGAAATCCAGGATGTCGTTGATCAGGCCCAGCAGCTGTTCGGCGGATTCGAGGATCTTGCTGACATAGTCGCGCTGCTCGCCGTCCAGCGGCGTTTTCAGCGCCAGCCGGCTGAGGCCGATCACTGCATTCATTGGCGTGCGGATTTCATGACTCATCTTCGCCAGGAAACTGGATTTGGCTTCAGTGGCCACTTCCGCGCGCTGTTTGGCTTCTGCCAGTTCACGGGTGCGCTGCTGGATGCGGGATTCCATCTGCTCGTAAAGCGCGGCGTTCTCGATGGCGATGGCAGCTTGCTGGGCGATCAGCGACACCGCCTGCATCTTCGCGCTGTTGAAGGCGTGAGTGGTGAGATCGTTTTCCAGGTACAGGATGGCGATGATGCCGGACTGGCCGGCAATCGGGTGACAGATGATGGACAACGGCCGGCGCTGGTTGAAATACACCGACGCGCCCCAGTCATCCCATTCGCTGGGATTGTTCATCAGCCGGGTGGTGCGGGTTTTGTGCACATAGCTGACGATGCCGGTGGGCACCGCCTGCTGCACTTCTTCCTGCATCAGGTCAGCTTCGTCCGGCGCGTACAGTACGGTGCGGCCGTTGCGGCCATTGGTGTGGGCCAGCAGGCTGAGGCGCGCACCCTCCACATGAATCAGCGCGCCATAGGTGGCGCCGGAATATTCCTTCAACAGCTGCAGCAGCGTGTCGGTGAGATCCGGGCGCTTCACTTCCCGCGAGATCAGGGTGGCCGCCTTGAACAGGGCCTGCACATCCAGCGACTGGCCATCGCGTCCGGTGGTCAGGCTGCCGCGTCTTTCAAACCGCACCTGTTGCCATTGCCGGGCCAGCTGATCGAGCTTGGCGTTGGCGCCCCACTGGGCATAGCCCTGCCAGGCCCGGTTGATGTAGAAGCCTGCACTTTTGCCCATGCCGCGATCCTGCAGGAAGCGGGCATAGCGTTCGCTGGCCACGGCGGCGCACTGGATGAAGCCGGCAATTTCCGCTTCGTCGATGGCCTGCTCGTACAGCAGGTGCGCTTCGTTGTCGTGCCCGGTCACGCGGGCGATTTCCGCATCCAGCAGCAGTCGCTTGTGCAGGAAGTTGGCCTTGCACCAGATCTGCCAATGCATGAACTTGGCGCGGATCTCCTGTGCGGTGGCAAGGTGTTCATCATTGCCATTGGCCAGCTGCAGGTGAATCAGCGCGCCGTAGAAATTGGCTTCCGACACCTTGCACTGGCCCGGCACGAACTGCTCCACCAGCCGGTATTTGTCTGCCATCTCCGCCAGATCCGGCGTCTGCAGGATGAAAGCGTGACGGATGCGCGCCTGGTAGAAATAGGCTTGGTGCAGGCCGGTTTCGCGGTAGGTGGACAGGAAGCGCTGTTCGGAAAACTGGCTGTCGTCGAAGCTGAACGGGCCGCTGGTTTTGCCCATCAGGGCCAGCACCGGCTGCAGGCCGCCGGCGACGGTGGCGTCCTCCATGTCCTTCTGCTTTACCTTGCGCAGGTATTCCAGTTCCTGGCGGTACAGTGCTTCCAGTTCCGCCAGGGGCCGCCCGGCGATCAGGCGGTCGGAGGAGCGCACGTTGATGACATAGCCGGCGCTGACGTAATCGCTGGCTTCCACTGAACATTCCCAGGCGATGCGGAAGTATTTTTCCGACGATTGCACCGGGTGGTGCCAGTGACGGGTGAACGTGGTGTAGAGCAGGTAGGCGGTTCCGCGGATGAAACGGTTGTCGCGGCTGTCGGCCAGTTCGATGCCAAACTCGCCCAGCACGTTGGCCAGGCCCGGATCGGATTGCAGGCCGCTGGCCACCAGGGCGCTGGTGACGAAGCCGAACGCGGACACATCACAGAAACCTTTTTCCAGCGAGAGCCGGGCGATGGTGACGGCGATCAGGCTGTTGAGCTGCACGTCGCCCACCAGATACGAGGCGTACCACTGCACCCGCAGCAGTTCCATCGCGGCCACCAGCAACGGTTGGGTCATGTCGGGGCGGGCGTGCAGTTCCTGCGGCGTCAGGCGCGAAAACTGTTCCACCAGCTGGCTGTATTCCTGGGTGATCTGGTCGGTCATTTCCGCTGCCGTGGCGGGGAAGCGGATGCCAGCCAGGGCAATGCCTGCATTGATCACCCGCAAGGCGTCGTGGAAGCGGCCTTGCAGCTGGTACTGGTTGGCCTGCACCGACAGGTAGCGGATTCTGTCGATGGGCTGGACGGCCAGTTCCGCCAGCAACGGGTACTGCGCATCCGCCAGCGGAAATTCGCCGTCCAGATAAGCGCACTCCGCCAGTTCGCGGTGAATGTCGATGGCCAGTGCCGTTTCCTGCAACGCCAGATCCTCGCCCAGAAAATCCCGTGCCGCCAGCAGGCATTGCCAGGCCGGCTGGTACGCCGACGCCTTTTTCGCCTGCAGACCCAGGGCCAGGTTGAGGCGGGCGTAGTCGAGACGCTCGTCGCGATCCGTCACCAGGGCGCGGCCGCAGTTGATGTGTTCAACGATGTCGAACAGCGGTTCGCGGGACTGCTTGCGCCGTTCCAGTGCCAGCAGGGCACGGCCGATCTCCAGCTTCAGTGCGGCGATGTTGGGATATTCGGCGCAAGCGATTTCATAAGCGGCCTGCTGGATGCGGTCATGGGGAAACTTGAACTGGGCGCTGGCCAGCTTGTGCAGTTTGTCGGGCTGCTTGTGATGGTCATCGAGCGCGCTGAGCAGCCCTTCCGCCAACACCGGTTGCAATCCCTCCAGGCACACCGGCAGGTCCAGGCCCGCCACCAGCGCCAGCGCTTCCAGGCGGAAACGGGTACCCAGCAGCGAAGCCAGCATCAGCAGCCGGCAGGTGCCCGCCGGATACAGCCGCAGCTTGCGGCTGAGCAGTTCCACCACATTGTCCGCCAGGGACAGGCTGCGGATGCGCTCGTCATCCCAGCACCAGCGATTCTGTTCGCGCTGGTAAAAAATGATGCCGTCCTCGTGCAGCTGGGTGAGGTAGCGCGACAGGAAGAACGGATTGCCCTGGGTTTTCTGGTACAGGGTGCACGCCAGCGCGGCCACTTCCGGCACCGCCAGCCGCAGCGAATCGGCGATAAACTGGCTGACGCAGGCTTCATCCAGGGGCGCCAGACTGATGTCGCGGGCCGGGCGCCCCTGCTCCAGCAGCGAATGCTTCAGCCGGGTGAGGGGATGGGCACCGTCCACCTCGTTGTCACGGTAGGCACCGATCAGCATCAGGTGACGATCGGTGCTGTCCAGGGCCAGGGATTCAATCAGCTTGAGCGACGCGGTATCAGCCCACTGCAGATCATCGAGGAACACCACCAGTGGATGGGACTCGGTGGCAAAACATTTCAGGAAACTGATGAACGCCGCCTTCACCCGCGCCTCGCTTTCCAGCGTCGACAGGGTGGGCAGTTCCGGCTGCGGCCCCACGATCAGCTCCAGTTCCGGCAGCAGGGTGGCGATGTAAGGGCCGTTGCTGCCCAGGGCATGACGCAGTTTCTGCTGCCACAGGCTGAAGCCCTGGTCCGGCAGGCTCAGCACAGAGTGGGTCAGGCCCGACAGGGCTTCACCCATGGCACTGTAGGGCAGGTCACGCTTGAACTGGTCGAACTTGCCTTCCACGAAAAAGCCATTGCGGTCGCGGATCGGCTTGCCCAGTTCCTTGATGATGCGGGATTTGCCAATACCGGAATAGCCACCCACCAGCACCAGTTCGAAACCGCCGCTGACGGCGCGGGAAAAATACTGCAGCAGCAGCGCCAGCTCCGTCTCGCGGCAGTACAGCTTGGGCGACAGGCTGAAGATGCCGCTGGCATCGAACTGGGCTATGGCGAAATCCGGAATCGCATTCTGCTGCTCCAGCGCCGCCAGACAGCGGGTCAGATCCACCCGCAGGCCCTCGTGGGTCTGATAACGGTCTTCCGGGGATTTCGCCAGCAGCTTGAGGATGATGTGGTTCAGTACTGGCGGCAGGTAGCGCGCGATGCTGGACGGCGGTCGCGGCAACGTGGCCAGGTGCTGGTAGATCAGGTTGTTGGGATCGTCACTTTCGAACGGCAGGCTGTTGGTGAACAGGCGGTACAGCAGCACGCCCAGGGAATAGAAATCGCTGCGGTAATCCAGGCCGATGCTGGTGCGGCCGGTCTGCTCCGGCGCGATATAGGCCAGCTGGCGCAGATCAGCCACCCGATCGACAGTGCCGGCCTCGGTGACCGGCGTTTGTGCCAGGGCAAGATCGAAG
>JBMOPR010000034.1:0-4298 GCA_049323075.1 Pseudomonadota bacterium | reverse complement strand
CCCAGCGCGCCCAGCAGCGTGGCCAGAGTGGCAGAACTTACCGCCACCACCAGCGAGTGGCCGGCAGCGTCCATCAGGTTGGTGTTCTGCCAGAGTTTTTCAAACCACTTCAGGGTGAAGCCGCGCCACTCGGTGCCGTATTTGTTCTGGTTGAATCCGTTCGCCACCAGTACGGCGATCGGCGCGTACAGATAGAAAAAAACGCTACCCACCAGCAGCCATTTGGCAAAACGGGTCATGTTAAAAGGCTGACTAAAGCGTCGAGTCATGAATACCCCCGGCGCGGTTGATGCGCTTCGACGCCTGGAAATAGGCCAGCATCAGCAGGCCCATCAGCACGATCAGCGTGATGCTGATGGCGGAGCCGAACGGCCAGTCCATCGACGACAGGAACTGGTTGCGCACCACGTTCCCCACCAGCAGATTTTTCGCGCCGCCCAGCAGATCGGAAATGTAGAACATGCCCATGGCCGGCAGAAACACGATCAGGGTGCCGGCGACAATACCCGGCATGGTCAGCGGAATCACAATCTGGCGCAGCACCTGCCAGCGCCCTGCGCCCAGATCCCGCGCCGCCTCAATCAGGCTGGGGTCGAGTTTTTCCAGATTGCTGTACAGCGGCAGCACCATGAACGGGAACAGGATATACACCAGCCCGAATACGACTGCGAACGGCGTGTACAGCAGGTCCAGCGGTGCGTCAACGATGCCAAGGTTCAGCAGCAGTGTGTTGACCAGGCCCTGCTTGCTCAGGATGAGCTTGATGGCATAGGTGCGGATGAGGGAATTGGTCCAGAAGGGAATGATGACGAGGAACAGTGCCAGCGCGCGGGGCGCCGGCTTCAATCGCGCCAGCCACCAGGCAAACGGAAACCCCAGCAGCAGGCACAGCAGCGCGGTGATGCCCGCCAGCCACAGGGAATGCCAGAACACCTGCAGATACAAGGGGTCCGCCAGACGGGTGTAATTGTCGAAGGTAAAATCCCAGGCAATCAGATCCACCGGATCGCGGGTGGCAAAACTGACGATCACCACCAGCAGCGTCGGCAGCAGCACCCATACCCACAGCCACAGATTGGCCGGCAGGATGCTGATCCAGCGGAACGGGTCAGGGCGCGTCATGGGGCAGCACCACTTCCCAGCCTTGCACCCAGGTCACAATCACTTTCTGGTTGATGCGGTAATCGAAATCCGGATCGTCCTCGTCGAAGAATTCGCTGGCCAGCACGGTCTGGCCGTTGCGCAGTTCGATCAGGCTGTCCAGGGTCTTGCCCTTGTAATTGCGTTCCTGCACGTAGCCCAGCAGGCCGTGCTCCGGCGGCGCGTCCTCGAAATACTGGATGCGCAGATCCTCGGGCCGCAGCAGCACATGAATATGCTCGCCCGCACTCAGGGGCTGTTTCGATTTGATCGGCAGCCGCCGCTCGAGGATTTCCACTTCGAAGGTGCCGTTGCCCTGATCCGTCAGCACCTTGGCGTCGAAACGGTTGATCTCGCCGATGAACTCCGCCACGAACAGGTTGGCGGGGGTTTCGTAAATCGCGCGCGGTGTGCCGATCTGCTGCACGCGGCCTTCATTCATCACCATCACGCGGTCGGACATGGCCAGCGCTTCTTCCTGATCGTGAGTGACATACACGAACGTGATGCCCAGCTTGCGCTGCAACTGCTTCAGTTCCACCTGCATGGCCTGGCGCAGCTTGTGGTCCAGGGCGCTGAGGCTTTCGTCCAGCAGCAACAGGCGCGGCTTGTTCACCACGGCACGGGCAATGGCCACCCGCTGCTGCTGCCCACCGGACAGCTGGTGCGGCTTGCGCAGCGCCATGCCGTCCAGCTTCACCATCGCCAGCGCCTCGTGCACGCGCTGCTCCAGTTCTGCCGGTGCCACGCCGTGCATGCGCAGGCCGAAGGCCACGTTGTCGAACACGGTCATGTGGGGAAACAGGGCGTAGCGCTGGAAGACGGTGTTGAGGGGGCGCTTGTCGGGCGGCAGCGGCGTGAGATCGAGGCCGCCCAGGTGAATGGTGCCGGCATCCGGTTGCTCCAGCCCGGCGATCATGCGCAGGATGGTGGTCTTGCCGCAGCCGGACGGGCCCAGGATCGTGAAGAATTCGCCGTCGCGGATGTCCAGATCGAGCGGCTGCAGGACGACATCGCCGCCAAAGGATTTGGCGAGCCCCCGGATGCCAAGAAGTGTGCTGGTACCGTTCACTGCTGCCGACGCCTCCGGGGGAATTCGAACGTTGGTGGAAATCCGGGCTAAGTTACCACAGCACGGCGGGCCAGATAACCCCACGGCCAGGATCAGACTGCAGGGTTCAGGAAGCGCTGCATTGCAGGGGCGAGGCGTGGGCAACCGCCGCCGGCCGGCCGATCTGTGCCAGAAAGGCCAGGATGTCCGCAAACACCGGCGTGTCGTCCTGCAGCGGCCGCGACAGGGCGCCGACGATGCCACCATGATCGATACCCGCGTAGCAGTGCGCCTGCACCGCCCCGCCCTGCTCCTGCACACGCCGGGTCAGGCTCAGGATATTGCGCGGTTTCACCGTGGTGTCCGCTGTGCCATACAGCAGCAACAGGGGCGGTTCATCGCCGCCGACAAAATTCACCGGCTGCGATGCGGGATACAGCGGCTCGGGCCCGAACAGGTCCGGCTGGTAGGATTTTGTGAAGGGCAGGAAATCGTAGGGCCCCGCCAGCCCGACATAGCCTTTCAGACGGGTGCGGGTGTCTGCTGACAGGTACGACTCGTCCAGCGTCAGCAGCGCCGTCATCTGTGCGCCGGCGGAATGCCCCATCAGCACCAGCGCGTCCGTGTTCAGCCCGTGCTTCGCACCGTGATGCGCCACCCACTCCACCGCATCCCGCACGTCACCGATGATGGTGGCGAATTTCACCGCCGGGTACAGCCGGTAATCCGGAATCACCACGGCGTAGCCTTGTGCCGTAAACGCGTCGGCCACGAAGCGGTAATCCTCCTTGGGATAGGTTTCGCAGGCGCCCCAGCAACCGCCGGGTACAAAAATGAGGGTGGGGCGTGCCGGTAAATGCTGTTCGGGTAAATAGACATCCAGCCGCTGGCGGGGATCATCGCCATAGGCCAGGTCGGCACTCAGCCGGTAATCGCCGCTCCGGGCAATGCCGTTGGCCACCAGCAGACGGGTACCGGTGCAACCAGCCAACAGCAGCAACAGGATTGTCAGTGCAGCGGCCAGTCCCCGGAATTTCGCAGTCATGACGGGCGGGTGTTCAGTAGGTCGCCATCTGCTGCTTGGCCGGGCCGCATTGCGCCACCAGCCTGGTGTGCAGAACCTTGGCATCCGCGATGAATTCGATGGTGCGGATCGCAGTGCCATCCAGCTGGATGTAGGTCACTTCATTTTCATGGGTTGGCAGCGGATCAGTGGCCAGACCGCTGTAATCCAGCCAGATCGGATAATCGTAGTCACGCATGCGCGGTACCGCGATCAGCTTGGAAATCAGGCTGGGCATGCCGCTGATATCCGCCAGATACACCACCCGTCCAGCATCCAGGCAGGACAGGTCGATGGTCGCCAGTTCATCGCGCACCAGATTCTTGGCCTTCATCGTATCCACGAACAGCAATGTCTGCATCACCTCCTCGTGTGTGAACGCATTGCCGTTCTGATCCTCCAGCGCGGAAAAATCCACCTGGCTGCCGATGGTGAGCGGCTTCACCGGCGGAGCGGAGGAACAGGCAGTGGTGAAGGCAATCAGAAGGCTCAGGAAAGCGGACAGAACAGGCAGGCGGCACATGGGTGTATCTCGGAAGGGAACGAATATCCGGATGGTAGAGTCAGGCGTGCGACCGGCGCAAGCCTGATTCCACTCCCCTGACGATACCGGTCAATGAAACTGCTGTACCGGCTTCACCGGGCGTCCGTTGCTCCAGGTGCCCAGATCAAATGGCAGCTCATCGCGCAGGCCATCCATCACCGCATCCAGGCCGGCAAAATAGTAGCGGTAATCCAGTGCATCCAGCTCACCCGAGATATTGAAGAATTTCAGGTGGTCCGGCAGGCCCTTGATATCGTCCAGTGGCGCGCCGTGGTTGGGGGAAATTTTCGGGTAGCCATACGTATCCCGCTGCGCCACATACAGCACTTTCGACGGCACGCCCTGCAGCAGCGACAGAATCTCCTCGCTCTGGCTCACCGGGGCGATAGTGTCCTCGTTGCCGTTGAGGATGATCACCGGGGCGCTGATGGACGGCGCATAGTCCCGCCAGGGAATCTCGATGATTTTCAGAAAGGCCCGCACGAAAGGCGGAATGCCTT